>CANHCY010000016.1 GCA_947459295.1 Chitinophagaceae bacterium | reverse complement strand
TTTTATCTCCTAGCGGCTGCATGAGTTTAGCAGGAAAGCGCGTAGCAGCATATCTAGCAGGAATAAAAGCACAAATTTTCATGAACATCAAATTGTGATGCAAAGAAACGGCATATTTAATAATCTGTCTTCACCGATTTGTCAAAAGGCACTTTTAACTGATAGGCCAAACTTTCGTCGGTGCTATCATCGAGTACATCGAGGCCGTAACGTAGGTTTTCCATGGGTGTAGCATCAAAAGTTCCAAAAAGGCGGTCCCAAATAGAAAATATATTGCCGTAGTTAGAATCGGTTTGAGGACGCATATAATGATGGTGCACTTTGTGCATATTAGGAGATACAATCACATAGCTAATAGCCGTATCCAGCCATAATGGAAGTCTAATATTGGCGTGGTTAAATTGAGAAAACACAGCGCTTAAACTTTGGTAGAGCATTACGAGCCACATGGGCGCGCCGCAAACAACAACACCAATCAGGGTAAACACAACCCTAAAAACACTTTCGCCTGGATGGTGTCTATTTGCGGTGGTGGTATCTACATGGGTATCGGCGTGATGCACCATGTGAAATTTCCACAAAATTTTTATTTTATGTTCTATAAAATGAATGAACCAAGCGCCTACCAAATCTAAAAGCATTAGCCCACCAATCATAAATACCCAAGTAGGCATTTCAAACATTTGTAGTACGCCAAACTTCCCCGCCACGGCCCAATCCGATGCTTTTACAATGACAAGTGCAAAAGCAAAATTGATAACAATAGTAGTTGCTGTAAAAAATAAATTAACTGCTGCGTGTTTCCACTTGTGGTATGAAAATGAAAATAGAGGAACTGCTCCCTCTATAATCCAAAATAAAGTAATACCACCAGCTAAAATAAGTGCGCGGTGCGTACTTGGTATCTGATTAAAATATTCAATTAAATTTTCTAGCATCTGCTATTAATTATTTAACATAAGCGGCATCACAAGCATCAGTAAATCTTCACCAGCACCCTGTTCGGTTGGTTTGATAAGACCCGCTTTTGTAGAAGTAGATAATTCCATTTTTACATCATCGGTGTCTGCAGCGTTTAACATTTCAATTAAAAACTTTGCATTAAAAGCGATTTGTAAATCTTCACCATCATACATACAATTCATGCGCTCATTACCTTCAAAACTAAAATCAACATCTTGCGCAGCCATCTGTAACTCGCTGCCAGTAATGTTTAGCGCTACTTGATTGGTGCTCTTATTACTAAATACATTTACGCGACGTAATGCATTTTGGAAATCATGTTTGTTAACAATTAGCTTGTACGGATTGTCTGCAGGAATCACCACTTTATAGTCTGGGAATCTTGCATCGATTAATCGGCAAATCATTTGTGTAGAACCATGGTTCACAAATAAATGATTGCTGTTATAGCTAATGGTAATTGGATCTTCGTTATCTGGTAACGCGTTTTTTAATAAGTTAAGTGGCTTGCGTGGCACAATAAACGAATCTGTTTTTGGTGCTTTTGCATCCGTTCTTTTATAACGCACTAGTCTGTGCGCATCGGTAGCAACAAATTGAACTCCGCTGGTAGATAATTCAAAAAATACACCCGTCATTGCAGGTCGTAAATCGTCGTTACTAACAGCAAATAATGTTTTATTGATAGCCGTTAATAAAGCGCCACTTGTCATATCAAAACTGCTGGTATCATCTGCAGAAGGTTCTTTTGGAAAATTATCTGGATTTTCACCCATCACTTTATACTTTCCATTATCGCTGGTAATTTCTACAGCAAAGTTTTTGTCGATATTGAAAGTGAGTGGTTGATCTGCAATGTTTTTTAATGAATCCAACAAGATTTTAGCAGGAATACAAACACGACCATTAGCCTTGCTTTCAACATCCATTTCTACACGCATCACTGTTTCTAAATCAGTTGCTACTATGCTTAATTTTTTGTCGGTAATTTCAAATAAAAAGTCTTCTAAAATAGGCAACACAGTGTTTGCATTAATAACACCACCAATTTGTTGTAGGTGTTTTAGAAGCGAAGAAGAAGAAACAATAAATTTCATGCTACATGAGTTATAGGTACCCTGCAAACCTAATCCAAAATTCCAATACTTTGGCGCTCTAAATCGGGCTATTAGACAACAAGGTCTTTTATGTGAATCAGTTGTGGATTTGCGGTCTAAAACATGGCATAATTACAGCAAGTCTGTATATTTATCGCTCATGATAAAAAAATACCTCACTCCGGATCAGGCTTGGCAAAAAATTAAGCATTTCTGTGCTTATCAAGAGCGAAGCCACCAAGAAACCAAAGACCGGTTATATGGGTATGGCTTATCTACCAAAGATGTTGAAGTACTACTTTCAAAACTCATCGAGGATGACTATTTAAACGAAACCCGTTTTGCTACTTTATTTGCGGGTGGTCATTTTAGAACCAAAAAATGGGGGCGCGTAAAAATTGCTTACGAGCTCAAGCAAAAAAGAGTAAGCGCTTATAATATAAAAGCTGGACTCGCTACCATCGAAGAGGACGCTTACGAACAAACCATAAGTAAACTTGCCCTCGATAAATGGGAGAAGTGTAGTAAAGAAGTTGGCTATGCCAGACAGGCAAAAGTGATGCAGTACCTAGTGAGCCGTGGCTTTGAGTCCCCACGTGTTCAAGCAGCGATTGCCAAAATAAAAGCAGGGCTCCAATAAAATTATTAAATTGCAACATGGGTAATTTACACATCAGCCTCATACAAACCGATCTTTTTTGGGAAGACAAGTTTCGAAATCTTGAGATGCTCGAAAAAAAAATAGCAGCTGTTGAAGCGGCTACACAAATTGTAGTATTACCAGAAATGTTTACCACCGGTTTTAGCATGCAACCAAAACTGTTTGCCGAAACCATGGAAGGCCCTACCATAGAGTGGATGATAGAGCAGGCAGCGCTTCATAAAATAATTTTAACGGGTAGCATTATTATAGAAGAAGACAATAAATTTTACAACCGCTTGTTATGGGTACTACCTACTGGACAAGTGGCCTATTATAATAAAAGACACTTGTTTGCATTTGCTGGCGAAGACAAAGAATATACAGCGGGGAATAAAAGACTCATTGCGCAAGTAAACGGATGGAAAATTTGTTTGCAAATTTGTTACGACCTGCGTTTTCCAGTATGGGCACGCAAACAAACACCCGACGAATATGACCTTTTAATTTATGTAGCCAACTGGCCCGAAAGACGTAACCACGCCTGGAAAACCTTACTCTGCGCGCGTGCCATAGAAAACCAAACCTATGTAGTGGGCGTAAACAGGGTTGGTAAAGATGGGCATCAAATAAACCACAGTGGCGATAGTATGATTGTTGACCCCATGGGACAAGTGCTTTATTATAAAGCAGAGGACGAAGACATCGTGTACATGGAATTAGAAAAAAATGTGGTGCTAGAAGCCAGAGAAAAATTTCCGTTTGGAAAAGACGCCGATTCTTTTTCCATTGAGCTTTAATGCTCGTTTTATTACATCAATACTTTTTATGTCAACATTGATTGCTGCAAAGTCATTATTTACGGGTAGCGAATGGATACAAGACGCTACTGTAGAAATAAAAGATGGAAAAATTATTTCAATTACTAAAGAGCAGTATGATGCTAGTACAGCTTACCATTATATAGTACCTGCATTTATTGATTTGCAAATTTATGGTGCGGACAAAAAATTGTTGTCTGAATTCCCAGACGCTGATTGTATCCAAAAAATATATGAATACTGTTTAGCAGGAGGTACTGCCTATTTTCAGCCCACTGTTGCATCACAATCTACAGCTGTTATTGTTAAGGCCATAGACGCCGTTAAGGCTTACAAAACCAGCGTTGGCAAGGGTTGTATAGGATTACACTTAGAAGGACCCTGGATCAATGCGATTAAAAAAGGAGCACATAACGAGGATGTTATTCACGCACCTACCATCGCCGAAGTCGAAGAAATATTGGCATACGGTAAAGAATACATAAGTATGATTACACTTGCGCCAGAAATTTGTGATCCGCGCATAATTGAAGTGATACAATCACACGGCATAATTATATCGGCGGGACATAGTAATGCAAATTATGAAACAGCTACAACATTTTTTGATAACGGTATTACAGTAGCCACGCATTTATTTAATGCGATGAGTGGTTTTTTACATAGAGAGCCAGGCATGGTGGGTGCGCTTTTTAATCATCCGCGCGCCACAAGCAGTATTATTGTAGACGGTTATCATGTAAATTATAATGCAGTTAAATCGGCTAAAAAAATAATGGGTGATAGACTGTTTTGTATCACAGACGCTGTAACAACTACAAGCAGTGGTTTTTATAAGCACACCCTTGTTGGTGATAAATATGAATCGGGTGGAACGCTTAGCGGGTCTGCGCTTACGCAGTTAAAATCGGTTCAAAATTTAGTGGAACATGTGGGCCTAGATTTTACTGAAGCCATTAAAATGTGTAGCGTGTATCCGGCACGCGTAATGCAAAAAAAAGAAATGAGTGGATGTATAAAATTAGGTGAAACTGCTGCACTTGTTTGTTTAAACGAAAAAATGGAGCTAATTAAAATAGTAGCCTCTTAATTTTTTTGCTGAATCATTTTTTTAACCGCTTCCAACTTATTGTCAATACCAAGTTTAATAGCATAAGAACTAGGTTCTACAAGTACATCAGGTATAACGCCGCCGCCTTTGGGCCTCGTCTTATCCATCACCATGCGGTATAATGGAAGTCTAAAAAGTAGTTTTGAATGTGGTAGTTTAATACTAGGAATTAGAATGGCAGAATTGCCATAATAGCCACCACCCGTTTCTTCACCAACAATCGTTACGTTTTTTTGCTTAATCAGGGGTGAAGTAAAAAGAGTAGACGCCGAAAAAGTAAAACCGCCTTGTAAAATATAAACGCTTCCGTCAAAATGATTTTTTGTAATGGGTGTATAGTAGTGTTTTTCATATCTACTTATATGAAATCCACCATCTGATGCTTTTTTTGAAATCATTACTTTAGCAAGCGCATAACCCATAAGGTCAAAATAGGATGAGCCTGGTATTTTGCGGATACCTCTATTTTTTGCAACCACACTGTCCGCTATTTTAAAAGAATGATCTGAAATGTACCTTGTGAGAAGGGTAGAATTTTTAATTTCACCGCCGCCATTACTTCGCAAATCAATCACTAAATTTTTCACGCCTCTTGAATGTATGGTTCTAAAACTTTGACGTATAAACCTTCTGAAGCCCTTACCAGAAAAACTACTAAGGTACATAAATGCAGTATTAGCAGTACTATCAACGAGTAGTGTCCACTTTTTAATGGGTGCCAACTTAGGGATTTTTGTTTTGCTGCTTACAACGCTAGATTTTGAAAGACTATCCTTTTTGGGTTTTGGGGGCACATAGGCTGCTATACTTGTTGTCTTAGCATAACCGGCGCTATCAATATATGAAATCTGATAAAGGCTATCCGTATTTCCAAATCTAGCTTTATACCAGCCAGCAAAATTATTGGTGAGGACTTGGCTTTTAAAATTAATGCTGTTTCCATCGGTACTAATAATACTATAAATGCTATCTACTAATGGTTTTATGGGTAATTGGTTGATCGCCGTAACAATGGTTCCTCTTTTTAAAATACTATCCTTTGTATATAAATTGCCAATCACTACTGCCGAGTCTTTCCAAACTTTTAATTGAAGTGGAAACTGTGGATATTTGTACGCTGCATACAATTTTGTAAGCTTTGGAGAAAAAAGTACCGACGTATGACCACATTTAATGTTTGCTAAATAACTGGCCACCACCGTTCTAAATTGCCACACCGACATGGAATCTTTTACTGCTGCAAGTGCAGCTGTAAAATAAATGTCCATACTGTCTTTTGGTGTATGCCAATAAGTGCTTGGATGATTTTGCACAATCACTTTTTGGAGTGTATGCAAATCTTTAATAAGTAATGCTGGCGGTATTTTGGGAGCTGCTACTAATTTTTTTTGCGCCATTACAGGTGCCAAAAAAATGAGGCAACAAATAAATAAAACGAGTTTGTAACCATTACCACCACGCATACTTTTTCAATTCATTTTTTCAAATAAAATTAGGCTTCTTTAAATGCCGTCCAACCCTGTGCTGTGATATCAAATGTATTGCCACCCTTGGTTAATAACTTTGATCCTTCATTAATATCCACCACATAACCAATCACACTAATGTCTTCGTTTAAAGTAATTTTATCGTGGTCTTCTTGTTTAAGCGTAAACAATAATTCATAATCTTCGCCACCATTAAGTGCACAAACCGTAGGGTCTAGTCCAAACTTAAATGCTGCCTTTCTAGATTCATCAGATATCGGAAGCTTTTCTTCATAAATTCTACAACCCACTGTGCTTTGCTTACATAAGTGTAAGACATCGCTACTAATACCATCGCTAACATCCATCATGGCAGTTGGCATAATATTATTTTCTGCAAAAAATGATATGATTTCTTTACGCGCTTCTGGTTTTAGAAGCCTTCCTACAATATAACTTTCGTTTTCTAAATCAGGTTGTATGCCCGGGTTTTCGAGGTAAATCTTTTTTTCTCTTTCCATTAGTGTTAAACCTAAAAAAGCACCACCCAAATCACCGGTTACGCAAATCAAATCGCCAACTGCTGCAGTGCTTCTTTTTACAAATTTATCAGGTGCCACTTCACCAATCGCTGTTACTGAAATAACAAATCCTTTTTGAGAAGAAGAGGTATCACCACCCACTAAATCTACACCGTGTTTTTCACAAGCAATATGCACACCTTCGTAAAATTCAGTGATGGCTTCTACACTAAAGCGGTTGCTAATACCAATGCTAATAGTGATTTGCGTAGGCTGCGCATTCATGGCGTAAACGTCCGAAAGGTTTACCATCACAGCTTTGTAGCCTAGGTGCTTTAATGGCGTATACATCAAATCAAAGTGAATACCCTCTAGTAATAAATCGGTAGTAACCACCGTTTGTTTTCCAAAATGATCGATTACTGCGGCGTCATCACCCACCGATAAAACAGTAGACGCATTATGCGTTTCAAAATTTTTGGTCAGGTGCTCTATCAATCCAAATTCACCAAGTGTTGTTATTTCTGTTCTTTGTTCGCTCATGTTTAATTATTTATTGTACGGGTGCGCCATTAATAATTGCTAGTAACTCGTTGTGGATATATCCATTGGTAGCTAATAAATGTGGTTGGTATACGGAGTAGTTTTCACCTTTATAATCCGTTACTTTTCCGCCAGCTTCCGTTACCATTAAAAATCCCGCTGCGCTATCCCAGGCCTGTAATTTATGTTCGTAAAAACCATCAAATTTACCGGCAGCTACCCAGCACAAATCAATGGCAGCGCTACCTAGCCTGCGCACAGGTATGCCTTTTCTAATTAATTTTTCAAATACTTGTAACGGTCCGTTTGGGGTATCTAAATAGGTATATGGGAAGCCCGTTACGAGGCAAGACTCCATCACTTTAGTTTTTTTACTGACGCTAATTTTTTTATCGTTTAAAAAAGCTCCCTTTCCTTTTTCAGCAAAATAAAATTCATGCATGATGGGGTTGTATACCGCACCCATAATAATCTCGCCATTTTTTTCGAGTCCTATACTTACACAACAAATAGGAATGCCATTTGCAAAGTTTACAGTACCATCGATAGGATCAATAATCCATTTATATTCCGATGTGGTAATAATTTCTCCGGTTTCTTCACTTAAAATAAAATGATCTGGAAATGCATCCTGAATTACACCAATTATAGCACGCTCTGCTGCGTGATCTGCTTCTGTTACCAAATTATTAACGCCTTCTTTGTGGCTAATCTCAAATGCCCCATTAAAAAACCGCTGCAACTCGGCAGCACCTGCTTTTGTAGCCGCTATCAGTGTTTCTGTTAACATAACGCAAAAGTAACGAAGATGCAGCCACTATTCAAGTTTTGTATCATTTTGCTTTAGCTTTGTGGCATGGCTCTATTTGACCTCTCCCTATCCCCAAAAAACACAAAAAAAGAACAGGACCGTGTTTTAAAAAAATTACTGCGTCGTGCAAAAAACACGGCATTTGGAAATACATATGGATTTGAAACGATTTTAAAAAGCAAAACGCCAGCAAAAGATTTTCAAAAGGCGGTACCAATTTTTAATTACAATAAGATATACAAAGAGTGGTGGCATAAATGTATTGAGGGGGAGTCAGATGTTTGTTGGCCTGGTAAAATCAAATATTACGCCTTAAGTAGTGGAACATCAGAGGCGTCTAGCAAGTACATTCCCGTTACCCGTGCGTTATTATCAGGGAACAAAACCATTATGGTGAAGCAGTTGATAAGTTTGAGGCACTATAAAAATATTCCATATTCGTCCATTGCTAAAGGCTGGCTTGCAATTGGCGGTAGCACAGAACTTCAAAAAGGGACTGGATTTTACGCCGGCGATTTAAGCGGCATCACTGCTAAAAAATTACCTTCTTGGTTTCAGCCTTTTTACAAACCAGGAAAAAAAATAGCTAAAGAAAAAGATTGGAATAAAAAATTAGAAGAGATCGTTGCTGAAGCCCCTAAATGGGATATTGGTTTTTTGGTAGGTGTGCCCGCCTGGATTCAGCTCTGTATCGAAATGATTATAAAAAAATACGAGCTCAAAAATATTCATGAGCTCTGGCCCAACTTGTCTTTTTTTGGACATGGCGGTGTAAGTTTTGAACCTTATAAGAAAGGGTTTGAAAAATTATTAGGAAAGCCAATTACCTATATCGAAACCTATTTAGCAAGCGAGGGTTTTATTGCCTACCAAGATCATCAAAACGCAGCAGGGATGAGGCTTGTAACGGGTCAGCACCTATTTTTAGAATTCGTTCCTTTCAACGAAAATAATTTTGACGAAGACGGAGAAATAAAAGACGATGCCACTGCGCTGCTTATTGATGAAGTAGAAGAAGGCACCGACTACGCAGTTTTAATTAGTACGGCGGCGGGTGCATGGCGCTATTTAATTGGTGATACCGTAAAGTTTATTGACAAAGAGAATGCACAAATTATCATTACCGGCAGAACCAAACACTTTTTAAGTTTAGTAGGCGAGCATTTAAGTGTAGACAACATGAACAAAGCGGTTGAAAATGTTAGCCGCGCATTTAATATTAGTATTCCAGAATATACAGTTACCGGTGTGCCCCATGGAAACTTATTTGCTCACAAATGGTATGTGGCCTGCAACGACGTGGTCAACGAAACAGAATTAGCAGCTGCCATTGATGCTTACTTATGTACCATTAATGATGATTATGCCACCGAGCGAAAAAGTGCCTTACAAAATGTTTCTGTGACAGTCATAAAAGAAGACGTATTGATGGGCTTTATGGAGTCGCAAGGAAAACTAGGGGGACAACACAAGTTTCCAAGGGTATTAAAGGGTAAACAATTAGAGGCATTTGAAACTTTCATTCGTAACAAATAAAATATGGTAGCGCCGCTAATTAAAGGTTTAGTGCTGGGGTTGATATTAAGCATTTCGGTGGGACCCATCATATTTGCAATCATTAAACATAGCATCAACAGCGGGCGTAGGGCCGGATTAAGCTTTGTGGCAGGGGTTTCTACCTCTGATATATCATTGGTTTTATTTTGCAATTTTTTTACGGGACTTTTTGCAACGGCACTTGAACACAAAAATAAAATTGCAATTGCAGGTAGTATTTTTTTAATCGGACTTGGTATATATACACTTCTATTTAAAAAAGTAAGTATTGCTGAAAACGCAAATGGCGCTCATGAAAAATTAACCTGGCAAAAATATGTGGGCCTCTATTTATCTGGGTTTTTTATGAATACATTAAACCCGGGCGTGTTTTTATTTTGGTTTGCCTGGACCGCAGCGATTGTTGCAGATGCAGCAGCAGCAAGTAATCCAGCCAATTACAAAGCTATTGTATTTATAACTTGTCTAGTATTTGTGCTTACTTCTGATATTGTTAAAGTTGTTTTATCAGAAAAATTAAGACCTAAACTCAATACAAAAAACTTACATTTAATCAATCAAATTGCTGGCGTAATACTCATTGGATTTGGTGTGTTTCTTTTCTATGGCGCATTAAAATAAAAACATGTTATTAGTAAAATATGTGGTGGGGATATTTGCAGCAGTTTTTTTAATTGTTACAACCTCTAATGCGCAAGTTGGTAACACGCTCGTGCTAAAAGAAAAAGGGCGTACCATTCAAAGCTGGATAGAAAAGGATTGTATCACATTTAGATTTAGCAACACACAGTGGATAGAAGGGCGCATAAAAACTATTTTAAAAGACTCTTTGCTTATTAATATGTACCGTGCACAACAATCACCTACAGCGTTTGGTGGTTTTAGGGTGGATACCACCTGGCTTGGTTTTTTAAAAATAAGCATCAACGAAATTTCTGGACTACCGCAGTCCCGTTTTAAATCGGGCATGTTCACAAATGGTATTTTATTTAAAATGGCGAGTGGCGCATACTTGTTTTTAAATATAGCCAATAGTTTGATAAAAGGATATCCACTACTCGATGCAGCCAACACGACCAGACTCCTTGTAGCGGCTGGGTTTTATGGTATTGGGACCCTTCAAAAACAAAAACACAAAGCCTATTTACCCATTGGTAAAAAATATACCGTAGCTATTTATTAGCGTGCTAAAACAGCATCTATTGCAGCAACCGCTTTTTGATTACGCGCTTCAAAACTGCCACTTATTTCTACCCAAGGCGTTTGCTGGTTGATTAAAATATCTTTATAAATCTGAAACAATTCTTGACGTGGTTTTTCGTCGGGGTATTCTCTTAATTCATCTTTCACCCAAGGTATGTCTGGCTTACAAAGCAAATACAAATCGAACTGTTGCTTATTAATTTCATCTAAAATAAAAGTTGGGCAATTTCCAAATACATATTCAGACCAAACTTTCATCACATACATATCGGTGTCAATAATTAGAGGTTTTAAAATTTCCGTTTGATCAATTTGTAATTGAAGTGCTTCTACGTGTTTTTGCACTGCGTCTAATTGACCTTTTGCAATGGTAATTAAATCATCAACTGTATAAGAAGTGCCGTTTTCTAATAAATAGGCTCTAGCAAACTCAGGACACCAAAGCGTGTTATAATAATCTGCTAAATACCCGCATAGTGTAGATTTGCCGGTACTTTCGGGGCCTATCACTACAATTTTTTTAAGGGTAAGTTTTGTACTCATACTAGTTGTGCTTTTTTACGCCACGCTATAAGTCCTGCAACCGCAAGTGCTAATAATACAGCAAATTGAACACTGGTAAAAACATAGCCCTTCACAAAATAAAGTGGAATCGAAAAAATATTAGTTGCAATCCAATAATACCAACTCTCTACTTTTTTCTTGGCCATTAACCACATACCTGTATAAGCTGCGGCGCTTGATAGTGCGTCGGCCCAAGGGATGGCGCCCGGCGCAAAAGAAGTTTTAGAAAAATAAAGCGCCGTGTATAAGACAACATAAAATGCTGCAAAAAATAATAGCTGTTGTAAAACTTCTTTGCTGCTTGAAAACTGAATTTGTAAAATAGTTTGCTGCTGATCATTTTTGCGCGTCCACAACCACCATCCATAAACGCTCATGACGGTGTAATAAATATTTACACTGGCTTCTCCTAGCAAGTGACCTTTAAAACTTAAGTAAACAAAAATGGTGGTATTGATAAGACCTACAGGATACACGAGTACCTGTTCTTTTTTGCTAAACCAAACACTTGCAATACCTGCAAGAACGGCAATAAATTCTAGTGCGGATGTTTGTAATAAACCATCTATAAAAGATTGGTATAGGGTAGCAGGGCTCATTTTATTCGGCCTCTGCAACCACTTCTTTCACTTCCGGAATCATGCGTTTCATCATGCCTTCGATACCGGCTTTTAGTGTTACCATCGAAGAAGGGCAACCACTACAACTACCTTGTAACATTAAGTTTACAACGCCATCATTGTAGCTTTTGAATTGTATCGCTCCGCCATCCATTTCTACAGCTGGCTTTACGTAGTTTTCTAATAATTCTTTTACGCGCTTTACAATATCATCATCATCGGCGCTAACAGTGTTGGTTGCTTCTTGTTTCATTTTTGCAACCTCTTCTTCAATCACTACAACACCACCATTTTCGAGATACTCTTGTAAAAAAGTTTTAATCGTAGGAATTACATCCTGCCAATCGTCGGTATCAGGGGTTTTTGTTAGTGTAATAAAGTTAGAAGCAATAAATACCGCTTTGATAAATGGAAAACTAAACAACTCTTTAGCAAGCGGAGAAGCAACCGCAAGTGTTTCGTCGGCAACGTCTAAACTTTTACCTGGATACAATAATTTGTTTGCCACAAATTTCATGGTTTCCGGATTTGGAGTCATCTCGGTATAAATGCTAATGATAGAGTTGCCTGTAGTAATCATAGTATCAAATTGAATAGCAAAAATAAACAATTTTATCGGGGGAGTAGCAGCGACCTGCGATTTTTCGGATATCGAAAAAGCAGATTATTTTTTTTCGACCGGTTTTGGTACAAAATCCAATACTACGCCATTGATACAATACCTAAGCCCTGTTGGTGGTGGGCCGTCTTCAAACACATGACCCAGGTGAGATTTACACCTGCCGCACTGCACTTCTGTTCTTTTCATCCCAAGCGTGTTGTCCTCTAAATAAATGATAGAGGTTTTAGTTAGGGGCTCAAAAAAACTAGGCCAACCACAACCGCTATCAAATTTTGTATTACTCTTAAATAATGCGTTTCCACAAACCGCGCAATAATAAGTGCCCGCTTCTTTAAAGTCTTCAAACTTGCTGGTCCAAGGTCTTTCGGTTCCTTTTTGTCTGGCAACATAAAAAACCTCTGGCGATAATATTTTTTTCCATGCATCTTCTGGTACTTCAATATTTGTGGTATCGGTTCTAGAAAAATGTGGGTTCTTGTTTTTAGTAGTGTCTTCCATAGTCGTTGCTTTTTGTTGTAACGTAGATCCACTGCAGCTTTGCACGGTTATCAAGCATAATAAATAGAGGATAATCTTTTTCATATTCTCCCAGGATCTGGTGTTTAAAGGTATAACAAAGGGGCCGCTAGTTTAGTTGTATATAATGCAAATTCGTATATTTGTTGCAAGCAAGAATCCCAATCAACATGTTTAATATTATTTTATTTGGACCTCCCGGCAGTGGCAAAGGAACGCAGAGCGAAAACCTTATTGCATCTTACGGATTAAAACACCTATCTACCGGCGATTTATTAAGAAGTGAAATAGCCAATCAAACGCCCCTTGGACTCGAAGCCAAGCGTTTTATGGATCAAGGTCAATTGGTTCCAGATGAAGTAGTTATTGGCATGATTAGTTCTGCACTAGACAATAATCCAGCCGCAAAAGGCTTTTTATTTGATGGATTTCCACGCACGGAGGCACAAAGTATTGCTTTAGATAAGCTATTAGCCCTCAAGGAAACCGAAATCAACCTAGTACTAGCACTCGAGGTAAGCGAAGAGGAGCTTGTTAAACGCTTATTAAACAGGGGTTTAACCTCTGGTAGGTCTGATGATACCAACGAAACAGTGATCAGAGCCCGCATTAATGAGTACGAACAAAAAACAACGGTAGTAGCAAACTACTATGCTGGTTTTGATAAAGTGGTGAAAATCAAGGGAGAAGGAACTGTAGAAGAAATATTTTCATCTCTACGCAGCGAAATTGATAAAAGGTTGTCTTAGTTATATAGCTAGTCTAACCAACAGCTAACTGCTTTCCCGCCATAGTTAAAACCTAAGGCGGGATTTTTTTTGTTGATAGTCAACGCATTAGGCCTCGTTTATCCGATTTAACAAGTTTTTTAACTATAAAACGGGTACCTTTGCTGCTTGACCAAGATTCAAAACATACAAAGTCGTATAAAAAATGGCGCCAAAATGGTGCTGTTTTGCCTTTTTATGTCCTTATCAATAACCGCCCTTGCGGAGCCGCTCCCAAAAGAACAACTATACCAAAAATTGGCACTTGACCAGCGCGGCCTTTCAAAAAAAGCTTTTGACTTAGCCGTAAAGGGTTTTGAGAAATTATTGGCACAGGGCAAATTAATGAACAGCGCGGTGTTATCAATCGTTGATTTTAGCCTACCGTCGTCACAAAAAAGACTCTTTGTAATTAATATGATTACACAAGAATTGATTTTTTACGATTATGTGGCCCATGGCAAAAATTCTGGGGCAGCCATTGCAAATAGTTTTTCCAATAAAATAAATAGTTTAAAAAGCAGTCTTGGTTTTTTTGTAACCCAAAATACGTACACCGGAAAAAACGGATTGTCTTTGGCACTTGACGGAAAAGAAAAGGGAACCAACGACCATGCACTAGCAAGATCTATTGTGATTCATGGTGCGCCTTATGTAAATGAAAATTTTGCAACTCAAAAAACCGGGATAGGAAGAAGCTGGGGCTGTCCTGCCGTTCCAGAAAAAATCAGCAAAGATTTAATTGAAACCATTAAAGATGGTTCTTGCTTTTTTATTTACGCACCTATATATAAAAAAGAAAGCGCCTCCTTGTAGGAAGCGCTCTCAAATATAGAGATGGGTTAGTAAAGACTACTTTTTTTCTAATAACTTAAAGAACTGATCTAATTGAGGTAATACCACAATTCTTGTTCTTCTATTGGTTGCTCTACCTGCTGCAGTGCTATTATCTGAAATAGGTAAATATTCGCTACGACCCGCTGCTGTCATACGTTTTGGATCAAGACCATAAGACTTTTGTAAGATGCGAACAATAGATGTTGCACGCTTAACGCTCAAATCCCAGTTATCATTTAATTCGTCAGTGCTGATCGCA
Source organism: Chitinophagaceae bacterium (assembly GCA_947459295.1). Lineage (GTDB taxonomy): Bacteria > Bacteroidota > Bacteroidia > Chitinophagales > Chitinophagaceae > Sediminibacterium. The sequence continues at coordinate 27,877 of CANHCY010000016.1, read as the reverse complement.
ACATTGTCTGTATGACCTTCAACCATAAATTCAATTTCTGGTTGTGCTGCTAATACTTTTGCAACTTTACCTAGCACAACTTTAGCGCGCTCAGTAACATCGTAGCTTCCTGTTTTAAATAATAATTTATCAGAGATGTCTACATATACAACACCTTTGTCAACTTTAACATTGATGTCTTGGTCGTCTAAGTTTCCTATAGCTCCTTTTAAGTTCATTACAAGTGCCATATTTAAAGAATCTTTACGAGCAATAGATCCCTGTAAGTCTCTAATATAAATATCTTTTGCACCAATATTTTCTAAAGATTTTTTAATGCTCTCTGCTTGAGCGCCAGTGATTACTGATAAGTCTTTTAACTGCTCCATTGCAGTACTGCTATTTTTACGCAAGAATTCTACTTGATCGTTTAATCCTGCAATTTGCTCTTCCAATACTGCTTTTCTAGCAGTTAGATCAGCATTCGCAGATTTAGATTTGTCTAGCTGTGCTTGGATCGCCTTAACTTCATCCTGTAGGGCGCGGTATTTTTCTTGCATATCTAAGTAAGAGCCACTTAATTGAACATACTTAGCTTCACTTTCTTTAAACTTCTTTGTGCTCACACAAGAAACCAGCAATGCCGAAGCTCCGATTACTGTAAATAGTTGTTTTAGTTTCATAACAGTATAAATTATTGATAGTTAATCGATGTATAAACGCGTTTTCTACTAAAAAATTGCGTTTTAATGGGTTTTACGATACAAAAATAACCTTTTTCTCCTCCTTAAGCCATAGATCATAGTTATTTCCATAAAACGATTCTATCGATTTTCGCTTAATTTTTAACGTGGGCGTAAGAAGTCCATTAGGAATACCCCACTCTTCTTTACAAATAACCATTTTCGAAAGTCTTTCGTGATGGTCAAGTGTATCGTTGACTTGATCTAAAAAGCTACTCAATTCCGCGTCTAGACCCAGTGGCTGTTCTGCCGTTGGCGCAAGGGTACAAAGCACAAATGCCGATGTCATGCCCGAGCCCACCACACAGGCCTGACTAATATGCGGGTGCTCGAGTAGTTTGGTTTCGATGGGTGCTGGCATAATATATTTACCCTTGCTGGTTTTAAACTGGTCTTTGATGCGTCCAGTAATGGTTAAATAACCGTTTTCATCTATAGAACCTTCATCACCGGTTTTTAAGAAGCCGTCTACAAAAGACTCAGCCGTTAACTGCGGCTCTTTATAATAACCGAGCATTGAAGCGTCACTTTTTACTTGCACTTCATTTTCGGCACTAAGTCTTACCTCAACATCTTCATAGGTTTGACCAACTGTACCAAATTTATGATGCCCCACGCGGTTCGCGTGTGATAGTGCCGAGTTTTCGGTCATACCATAGGCTTCTAAAATAATGATGTCGAGTTTTGCAAACCACTCTTGTAAAGCAACACTTATTGGAGACGCGCCGGTAAAAATAAATCTAGCTTTAGAAAGTCCAAGCTTCTTTTTAATTGCTTTTTTAATAAGAGAAGAAACGATAGGTATACTTAATAAAGTACTTAATTTTTTTTGTGGCATTTTAGATAAAACACCTTCTTGCATTTTTTCCCAAATACGTGGTACCGCTAAAAAAACAGTGGGTTGTGTGTGCACTAAATTGGCATTAAAAGAATCTAGGTTTTCTACAAAATAAATAGTGCTGCCAGTAAAAATAGCACCACACTTTACAAGCATTTTTTCTGCCACATGACATAGTGGTAAATAAGAAAAAAATACTTCTTTTTTTATTTGAGGGATATGATTCAAAAATCTATCAACTGCAAATCCAATAGCATGAAAATTATGCATCACGCCTTTGGGTTGACCCGTAGTTCCTGAAGTATATATAATGGTAGCAAGTGCCATAGAATCCTTTACTGGATTGCCTTGTATAGGTTCGTGTTCTTTTATAAGATCATCCCAGTTAAGTGTATTTTTTTCGAGATAAAAAGGAAAGCCAATCGTAATTAAATGTTCTGGAACACCGCCTCGCATTTGATCTGCGCCATCAAGTTTTCCAAAAAAAATTGCTTTGGCTTCGCTATGTTCTAAAATTTGTTGAATAGAATCGGCGGTCATGTTTGGATACATGGGAACCGATACACAACCCGCAAATGAAATAGCTAAATCGGCCATAATCCAGTGCGCACAATTTTTACTAAGTATCGCTACCTTATCATCTTTTCCGAGACCCATTGCATTTAATGCAGCAGCCATTTTTCTGACTTGCTGACCAGCCTGGGCCCAAGTAAAATTTTTATAACTACCCGCTACTGGTTCGGATAAAAATAATTGATCCGGTTGTGATGCTTCAAAAGCACAGAACTTATCAATTAATGTTTCGTATTTACGCGTTGTTGTTTGCATAGGTATCTATTAAATGTGACATTCCGTATTCAGGAATTTTCCCTTGTAGGGGCGCAAAAAATGATATTATTTTTTTAAAATCTTCGGCTTCGTTGCTAGTAGTGTAAAACGGCTCTGCAAACGTGACTTCTTTTTTACCAAAATCGAGTCCTACCATCACAATCGGCACACCAGCGTTTTTGGCGATATGATAAAAACCCGTTCTAAGCCTTTCGGTCTTTTTTCGGGTGCCTTCGGGAGAAAGAGCAAGCACAAATTTTTCGTGGCTATTAAAAAGGCCAACTACCTGATCCACCATATTATGCTTATTAAAGCGGTCTACGGGAAAGCCACCGGTACTTTTAAAGATAAAAGCAAATGGTCCCTTAAATAAAGAGTCTTTACCCAGGTATTTGACGTGTTCTAAATGCCTAACACTTCTGATAGCCAGGCCAACAACAAAATCCCAAGCGCTTGTATGTGGCGCTACAATTAATACACACTTATCTAAATGATAGGGAAAGTTTTTATGGATTTTCCATCCGGTAATCCATACATATAGTGACCAAAAAAAGCGCATAAGCAGCATCGTTGGATAACAAGATAAGAAATCTATACTTTCTACAAAGTCTTGATCAGGTTATTTCATTTCTGCGCTTATTTTTTGTAAACGAAACATTTCGTCTCGGAGGCGCGCGGCTTCTATAAAGTCCATGTCTTTTGCGGCTGCTTCCATTTCTTTTTTAGCTTGCTTGATGGCTTTTTCTATTTGAGGAATGGTTGTATACACCACTTGTTCTGCAAAGGTTTGACTTTCTGTTTTGCTGTTATTTTGTTGTATGGCGTTAGATGGATCGTACCCTTTAATATCAAGCACCGATGTTTGTGCAAACACCTGCTCCTTACTTTTTGAAACCGTTGTAGGCGTTATGTTATGCGCCTCATTGTAAGCAACTTGCTTGGCCCTGCGGCGCGATGTTTCATCGATGGTGCGCTGCATACTCATGGTCATTTTATCGGCATAAAAAATAACAAGCCCGTTTACATTTCGCGCAGCACGACCAGCAGTTTGCGTTAGTGATTTTTCGTTACGTAAAAAACCTTCTTTATCTGCGTCTAAAATTGCCACGAGTGAAACTTCTGGTAAATCAAGTCCTTCTCTCAAAAGATTAACACCCACCAGTACATCAATGACACCAAGTCGTAAGTCTCTTAAAATTTCTACGCGCTCTAGTGTGTCCACATCACTATGAATGTATTTAGCTTTAATATTTCGCTTGGCTAAATACTGATTCATTTCTTCAGCCATCCGTTTGGTAAGTGTTGTAACAAGCACACGATCGCCACTGGTAATACGTAAGTCTATTTCGTGGAGTAAATCATCAATTTGATGATGGCTTGGACGCACCTGAATGGGCGGATCTAATAAGCCGGTAGGCCTTACAACCTGCTCTACCACTACGCCTCCGGTTTTTTCAAGTTCATATTCGGCGGGGGTGGCACTCACAAAAATGGTTTGACCAATCATGTTATCAAACTCATGAAAATTAAGCGGTCTGTTATCAATGGCGCTCGGTAAACGAAATCCATAATCTACGAGTGTCATTTTTCTGGACCTATCGCCACCATACATGCCGGCAATTTGCGGAATCGTTTGATGACTTTCATCTATGATGCACAAAAAATCTTTAGGAAAATAATCGAGTAAACAAAAGGGTCTAGTGCCCGGTTTTCTTCTATCAAAAAAACGAGAATAGTTTTCAATACCGGAGCAATAACCCAATTCACGAATCATTTCTAAATCGTATTCGACTCTTTCTTTGATGCGGTTGGCTTCTTGCTTTTTTCCAACGCGCATAAAATATTCGTATTGTGCGCGCATTTCATCTTGTATTTCATGAATCACTTCTACAATCATGTCTTTGGGCGCTAAATATAAATTAGCTGGAAAAATAGCCGCATTGTCCATCGTGCCAATGCGTTTGCTGGTTTCGGTTTCAATGCTTTCTATCGATTCAATTTCATCACCAAAAAAAGTAACGCGGTAACCAAAATCGACGTAGGGTAAATTAATATCGACAGTGTCTCCTTTTACTCTAAATGATCCTCTTTTGAAATCATCTTGCGTGCGCGAATACAATGAATTAATAAGTGCGTGTAAAAATGCTTGTCGAGAAACCACCTGACCCGTATGAATACGCACAATGCCGTTTTCATATTCGGTTGGATTGCCCATGCCGTAAATACAACTAACACTCGCTACAATAATAATATCTCTACGGCCACTTAATAATTGCGCGGTTGCTTGAAGTCTTAGTTTATCAAGCTCTTCATTGATGCTCAAATCTTTTTCGATGTAGACACCCGTTACAGGCATATACGCTTCGGGTTGATAATAATCGTAATAGCTTACAAAATATCCTACAGCGTTGTCTGGGAAAAACTGTTTGAACTCGCCATAGAGCTGTGCCACGAGAGTTTTGTTGTGCGTAAGCACCAGCGTGGGTCTTTGTGTATTTTGAATAACGTTGGCAATGGTAAAGGTTTTACCGCTACCCGTAACCCCTAAAAGTGTTTGGTACTGCTCGTTTTCAAGCACGCCCTTTGTGAGCTGATCAATGGCACCGGGTTGATCACCTGCTGGACTATAGGGTGCATGAAGCGTAAATGGCATACTGTTTATTTTCTAGTAATATTAAAAATAGCAACAGGTGGTGTTAGCATTTGTTCGTGATCGTTTAACATATATATTTTTCGGACCACAGACATACCCTTCACTACTTTTCCAAAAGCTGCATAACCTAATTTATCTTCTACATTTTCGCCGCCTTCGTCGAGACCAGGTTGATTACCAATACAAATAAAAAATTCGGCGTTGGCGGTACCGGGTACATTACGCGCCAGCGATAAAACACCGTCTGTGTGTTTGAGGCCCGTTTTGGAGGTGGGTTCGTGTGGAATCCCCTTCATTTCATAGAGCTTCATATAATTGGTTTTCCAGAGTCCGCCTTGTAAAATTTCTGTTTTGGGTGCATTAGACGGCTGGTTGGTTACATTTAATACGCGGTAAAAAGAGGCGTCTTCATAAAAACCTGAATCTACGTAAGATAGAATAGCAGCGCATGTTTGCGGCGCTTTACTAGGGTATAATTCAGCTTCTATGATGCCATACTTAGTTTCAATTTGAATGCGCGGATTGGCATACTTTTTTTGTGTACACGAAAAAAATAATAGTGCGACACAAATAGCTGCAGTAATAAATTTTTTTATGATACCATATGAACCCATACTTCTTCGTCAGCGATTACGCCATTTTTAAAAATTGCATTTTTTCTGGTTCCTTCTAACACAAAATTATTTTTTTCTAAGACACGCGCAGACCCTTTGTTATTTCCAAAAATTTTTGCTTCGATACGTACAATCTCTTTGTTTTTTTTAATTGCCTCCAACATTTGTGATACAGCCGCTGTTGCAATCCCTTTTCCCCAATAATTTTCACCAATAAAATATCCAATCTCTACCGTTTTTGCATATACGTCTTTGTGCCATGTACAGCTAATGTTTCCGGCTACCACATTTCCAATTTCGATGGCGAAATTAGACACGGGTTTTTCTTCGTTTTTGTGTTTAATCCAAGCAAGTGCATCCATAACGGTATATGGGCTTGGGAATTCATTTCTGATGCTGTTCCAAACGTTTCTATTATTGGCTACTGCTGCAAGGGCTTGTGCGTCACTAATTTGCCAGTTTCGGATATTTATATTTTGCATTCTATTTTACAATCTTCCTATTTAAATAATCGCTGTAATCAGGAATAGTTGCATCATAGTCGCCATGCATAAATGGAGAAGTAATAACAAAATCTGCGGTTGCTCTATCGCAGGCCATTGGAATATTCCAAAGTACACATAATCTTAAAAGCGCTTTTACATCACTGTCGTGCGGCTGCGCCTCCATAGGATCCCAGAAAAAAAACATCATGTCTATTTCACCAGCTGCAATCATGGCGCCAATTTGCTGGTCGCCACCCATCGGGCCGCTCATTAGTTTTTTTACGGGTCGGTCAATTTTTTCTTCGATGATTTTACCCGTTGTGCCCGTAGCAATTAGTTCATGTTTAGATAATACTACTTTGTTGTGCTCTACCCACGCCATCAAATCAGCCTTTTTATTATCATGCGCCACAAGTGCGATTCTTTTTCTCGGACCTAGTTTTTTTATGTTTTTCATTGGGGTAGATATTAAGGCAGAAAGGTAGTTAATTTATTTTTTTGAACGGGTGTAAATGATCGCCAGAAGCGGGTGTAGAATAATAATTAAAAGGTTGATAAAAACCGGTACGCTAATGTTGTATAATAATATTGACAATAAAATCAAATAAATTGGATAGGCAAAAAGTAGCACAGCAAATAAAACCGAATCATAAAATACCGTACCCTTTGTTTTATGTGCTACAAAAGTTTTTATTATTAAATAGAGTGGCGCATGCCAAAACCAAGCAATGCCTACAATAGGAAATAAGAAAATAGGGCGCTTGTATTTTTTGGATGGCGGTTCTTTAAAGCGTAAAATCATTTCCTGCATTACGTGGTTGTTGAAATTATTTCGCTCCATTGCAGCATTTTCGGTTAGTGCGTTCTTTTTAAAAAATTGAGTGGCTAGAACCGTTGTGCCGAGCATTAAAAATATTTTTTTTCCAAAATGCTTAAATCCATTATAAGTGATAACCGCTGGAAGCACTGCTGGTGTTACGCCTGCGGCTACAGCTTGTTGTAAAATTCTGGCTGCGCCTTTTTTAAACGGCTGAATTTCGTTTTTATTTAAACAAGTGCCTTCTATAAAAATTAATAGTATTCCTCCATTTTTTAAAACATCTACACTTGCATCAAAACTGTTCTGGTTTTTATGTAAGTGTTCTTTTCCCTCTCTTTGTCTGTAAACGGGCATCATGTTTAGTGCACGTAGTAGAAAGTTGTGCCATGGTTTTGTAAACACATCCCCTCTTGCTAAAAATGATACGGGGTATTTACAATTGGCAGCAATAATAAGTGCGTCAAAAAAAGAATCGGGGTGATTGGCTACAATTAATAAGGGTCCTTTTTGATGAAGCGCTGTTTTATTGTACACTTTAATAGATACACAAAATATTTTGAGCGCGATACGTATCAAAAAAAGTAAAATGCGGTAGAGCAAGCCTGTTTTTTTTGTAAAATAAACAAAATAGCCGCCCCTTTTTATAGGACGGCTATTTTTATTATTACTAACCCATCAAATATTATACGTTTTTAAGCAAAATCTATGCTTCTGCGGCAGCTGTTCTTGCCTCAATTACCTTGGCTCTAATTTTAGCCTCAATTTCGTTAGCTAATTCTGGATTATCGTGTAAAAGTGTTTTTACAGACTCTCTGCCCTGGCCAAGTTTATTGGTGTCGTAGCTAAACCAGCTTCCGCTTTTTTGAACAATTCCAAGCTCTACGCCCATATCAATGATTTCACCTAGTTTACTAATGCCTTCACCAAAAATGATGTCAAATTCTGCAGCTCTAAATGGTGGTGCCACTTTATTTTTTACAACCTTAACTTTTACATGGTTACCAATTGCTGCATCGCCATCTTTTATTTGTGTCATTCTTCTAATATCTAGACGAACTGAAGCATAGAATTTTAATGCGTTACCACCAGTTGTTGTTTCGGGGTTGCCAAACATCACACCAATTTTTTCACGAAGTTGGTTGATGAAAATACACACCGTTCCTGTTTTATTTATGGTTGCTGTAAGCTTACGAAGCGCTTGGCTCATAAGTCTTGCGTGTAATCCCATTTTAGAATCACCCATTTCACCTTCTAATTCACTTTTTGGTACAAGTGCAGCTACAGAGTCAATAACCACTACATCTAAGGCGCCTGATAAAATTAAACGATCAGCAATTTCTAATGCTTGCTCACCATAGTCCGGTTGAGAAACGAGTAAGCTATCAACGTCTACGCCTAATTTTTTTGCATACGCACTATCAAAAGCATGCTCCGCATCGATGATGGCACACATACCGCCCTTTTTTTGTGCTTCTGCGATTACATGAATAGCAACCGTTGTTTTACCAGAAGATTCTGGACCATATATTTCAATAATTCTACCTTTTGGTAAACCACCTATTCCAAGTGCACTATCTAGTCCTATCGAACCTGTTGAAATCACTTCCATTGGTTCTTGGCTACGCTCGTTCATCATCATGACAGAGCCCTTACCATAGTCCTTATCTATTTTGTCGATTGTTAATTTTAGCGCCTTTAATTTTTCAGTGTTACTCATATGGTTGTTTTTACTTGTTACGTGCTAATAGATAACAAAGATAAGTAGCCTTTGTTAAATAAACTAATTTTTTTAGTATTTTTTAGCTAATTGGTTTAGCGGGGCCTGTTTTGTTACCAGTCAATAAATGTAGAACAAGGTTTTTATATAGCCATCCTGTATTTATGCGCAATCTGTTTTAAAAAACACAAGTGTTTGATTATCAATAGGTATTTGTCATGTCGGAATCTACGCAAATAATATAATGTGCCTTATTAAGGTTTTCGGGCGCTAGTTTATAGATGTTTTTTTGACTTACCGTGGTAATAGTTTTTGTTTTTAGAAGCGGGTTGGTTTTTGCTAAATACCAACCAATACCCTCATAGTTTTCGGAGTGATATGACCCGTTATAATGGATAAATAGGCTACCTGGCGCTTGTGTGGTAAGTATAAAATGTGCCATTGTAGCGTCTTTGCTGGCTTGTGCTTTTGGTAGGTTTTCGCCACCGTGGCCTCCCATCATCGCAATCATATTTTTATAGCCCGGAAGTTCTGGATCATAGGCCATAGGTAATGGCGCCATCCAAGATTTTTCCTGCGGCGTTAAACTATCAAGTCCTGTAAATCCTTTTTTTGAAACCAGTGATGCATATTTACGCGGAATATTGGTAGCCGTAAATGGAATATTATTTTCTTTGGCAAAATTTACAAGTGGTGCATAATCGGTAGGATAATTTTTCCATAAACGCGCAGATGAATCAAGCCCCTTTGCGTTTATTTTTCCTAGCAAATAATGATCTAGTGCTTGTTGATTGTCTCGTTCAAACATTTCGGCACCCAGCGTTAATTTTCTTTTTTCAAATAAATCTTTGGTAACACTTAATTGAAGCCAGTGTGCAATGGCGTTATTATGGTATTCACCAAAAAGCACAATATCATTTTGTGCCAACACGCGAATCATTTTTTTATAGCTTACTTTTTTTCCTTTGCTATTATATAATACAAAGGGGGTTTTTGATTGTGCAAAAACGCTAACAATAAAAAATAAAGCAACAAGGGAAACAATTAATTTTTTCATTTTATTTTTTATTTACCAACCAATACCATAATCTTCACCATTATTAGAACTACCACCCCAGAGGCTTCCATGCTTCCAATCAAAAAATATGGCATTGATAGGGCCACTACTTCTAGGATCAAAACTTAATTTGTAACCCATATTTTTTAATTCGTTTCTAACTTTTTCTGGGGTATTGGTATTAAGTATTAAGTTTCCTGGTTTTGGTTTTCTGTCTGCCATTTTATTTCCACCTAATGATAACCAGAGTTGATTGGAATTAATATTTGCTGCTTCTGCTGCCTGCTGAACCGTCATTCCAAATTCAACCATGTTTAAAAAAAACTGTAATAAATTTTGATCCTGTGTATCACCTCCTTGCACCGCAAAAGATAAAAATGGTTTTCCATCTTTTAATGCAAGACTTGGTGTTAATGTTACACGTGGTCTTTTACCGGGTGCCACAACATTAAATGGATTTTGGATAGAATCTAAGACAAAAGATTGCATGCGCTGACTCATTCCAACACCCGTGTTGCCAGCAATACATGCAGGAATCCATCCACCACTTGGTGTAATTGATACCACCCATCCACTGGTATCAGCAGCTTCTACAGAGGTGGTTCCCCTCCACAAGCGGTCATTGTATAACTCGTTTTCTATAGCGTCGTTTTTTGCTATTTCCGATCCGTCATGACTTGGTAATACGCCAGTTTTTCGGGTGGCTGTATCGGTATTATACAAGGCAGCCCTTTGTTGTAAAAGACGCGTAAACGGATTTTCCTTTCCTTCAAAAGGGTAAGGATCTCCAGGCGCTGTATTTGGATTATTAAAACCAACCGGTATTTCAGAAGCTCTTTTTTTAGCATAATCCTTACTCAGTAAGCCTTTTATAGGAATTTGACTAGAAAATAAAGGGTCTCCGTAATAAAAATCACGGTCTGCAAAACTTAAATTCATTGCCTGATACACTGTATGGATATAGGCTGGAGAATTATAACCCATCGATTTTAGGTCATAGTTTTCTAAAATATTTAATGCCTGTAGCATACTTGGGCCCTGTGTCCAAGACTGTAGCTTATAAACGTCAATACCTTTATAATTGATTTGTAAAGGTGTTTCGATAATAGGTTTCCAATTGGCTAAATCCTGAAGTGTGATAAGACCGCCTTGCTCCTGCGCCCCCCGAACAAATTCCTGAGCAATATCACCTTTGTAAAAACGGTCATAAGCAGCATAAATCGCTTCTTTTCTAGATTTACCTTTTTTAAATGCTTGCTTTTCAGCGTCTACTAATTTTTGTAAAGTAGCTAGTAAATCTTTTTGAATAAATATTTCTCCCGCCTCTGGTGCTTCTCTTTTTTCTCCTAAGTGTGGTAATAAAATATTTTTACTGTAAGGCCAATCTTTAATTCTTTGTTTACCGCGTTCAATACTATTTGCTGTTTGAGCATCAATTGGATAACCTGCTGCAAGTTGCATCGCAGGTTTTAAAACTTCTTCTAAACGCATGGTTCCATACTCTGCAAGCATCATACAAAGTCCACCAGGTGTGCCAGGTGTTGTTGCAGCTAATGGACCATATTCGGGCGGATAATTCATCCCTTTATTTTTAAAAAATTCTGGTGTTGCACCTGTAGGAGCCACGCCCATGGCGGATATAGCGATAACTTGTTTTGTTTTTGGATTGTAAATTAACGCCTGTGTTTCACCACCCCAACTAAGCACATCCCACATCGTGCAAGTGGCTGCTAACATAGCACAGGCAGCATCTACAGCATTTCCACCTTTATTAAAAATAATAGAACCAGCCGTTGCAGCAAGTGGTTTACCAGTAATGGCCATCCAATTTTTTCCATGCAATGGAGGTTTTTGAGTAGGTTGCGTTTTTGCTGTGTAAGACAGGATTAAAAAAGCAAATACAAATTTTAATATTTTCATAAGATTGAAATTACAAGAAGCAATTGATTTTTTATCATCTAATTTTTTTTAAGAAAATGTGTGTTAATAAATCTTGTAATAATAGATTTAATACCTTTTTATTTAAATAAACTATTACTATTACGGGTGTTAATACCTTAATAACGTTCTTATACACATACGTATATTTTTAGTGTTCACTTGTTATACACCCTAATACACATTTATATACACAGTTTTTAATACCTTTATTTAAATTTATCAACCAATATTTAGGTTATTCACGAAGGTTATTAAATGATAAAATTTTTAGTATCCACTAGTTGTATACTGTTAATTAACTGGGTGTAAAATGAGTTCATTTTAGCCTTATACCCCTTAAACCCAGTTTACCCCTCTATTTGTTCTACTTCTATCCACACAATTTTTATAAAAAAAGGCGGTTTTCCACCTAAAATACTACTTATTAACCCTTAGTTTGTGGATAGAAATAAGGCCGCAATACCTTATTTTTGCCCTCCGGTAAATTGCCGGTCATTTTATTTATTATAATTCGTTTTTATGTCTGTTATTCAAAGTATTCGTGACAGAGGCACGTGGATCATTTTTACTATTATCGCTGTAGCCTTAATTGCTTTTATATTACAAGATGGTGTTGGTAGAGGCGGTAGCGCTTTTTCTAATACAACAACCATTGGTGAAGTAAATGGTCAAAAGTTAGAAAGAGCTGCTTTTGAAGAAAAGTTAGCGATGCAAGAAAAAATGTATGCTAGTCAGGGCGCACAAAGAGATCAACTCATTGGTTCTTTATGGAATCAAGAAGTAGACCGCTTATTAATTGAAGCCGAGTGTGCTAAATTGGGTTTACAAGTAACAGCTAAAGAACTATCAGATATTTTATTTTCTGAAAATTCTCCATTAAAACAAGAGTTTACAGATCCTGCAACAGGCTTATTTAAAGTAGAAGATGCTAAAAAAGCATTTGCTCAAATTAAAAAAAGTAAAAACGCAGATCAAATTAAAATGATCAATCAGGTTTATATTCAACCTATTTTAGAACAAGCCATTCGTAATAAATATAGTGTGCTACTACAAAAATCTGCTTATGTTCCTAAGTGGATGGTTGAAAAACAAGCTGCCGATAATAATCAAATAGCTAGTGCTTCTGTTGTATTTGTACCTTATGCGAGTATTGCTGATAGCACCATTAAAGTAACTGATAACGATATTGCTGCTTATGTAAAAGCACATGCTTCAGCTTATAAAAAAGAGGAAGAAACAAGATCAATTGCTTATGTTTCATTCAGCGCTGTTCCTAGTAGTGCTGATAGTGCTACTGTGTTAGCTGAGGTTTCTTCAAAGAAACAAGATTTTGAAACTGCCACCGACAACGCTTCTTATTTAAATAGAGTGGGTAGTGATTTACCTTTTTATGATGGTTACTTTAGTAAGAGTAGAATGCAGCAAGTAAATAAAGACACGCTTGTTAAAATTCCTACAGGAACTGTTTATGGTCCTTATGTAGATGGTAACGCTTACGTATTAGCTAAAATGGTGGGTGTCAAAAACTGGCCAGATAGTGCTAAGGTTCGTCATATTTTAATTGGAACAGTTAATCCACAAACAGGTCAGCAAATTAGACCAGACAGTGTTGCAAAGAAGTTAGCTGATTCTATTAAAATAGCTGTAGCTGGTGGCGCAGACTTTAATGCCCTTGTTCAAAAATATTCTGATGATGGAGGAAGTAAAGCAAAAGGTGGTGTATATGATTATTTTGCTCAAGGTCAGATGGTTGGCTCATTCAATGATTTTTCTTTTGATAAACCAACTGGAACTAAAGATGTTGTAAAGTCTGAATTTGGCTACCATTATACCGAAGTATTAGATCAAAAGAATTTTGCACCAGCATATAAAATCGCCTATTTATCTAAAGCAATTGTTGCTAGCGGTGAAACAGTAACAGCTGCTTCTACAGCGGCAGCATCTTTTGTAGCAAGTAGTAAGTCTCAGAAAGATTTTGAGCAAAATGCGCTTAAAAATAAACTTCAGATTCTAAATGGTGTTGACATTAAGAACAACGACTTTACGATTACTGGTTTAGGTAAAAGCAGAGAAACGGTACGTTGGGTGTACGATAATAAAGTGGGTTCAATTTCTGAACCAACAGAAATTGGCGATGCGTATATTGTTGCTATGATTACTTCAATTGGAGAAAAAGGAACCATGGGTGTTGCAGAAGCAAAACCACTTGTAGAAGGACTTGTAAGAAATGAATTAAAAGCAAAGCAAATAATAGCATCAAAGTTTAAAGGTTCTTCTTTAGAAGATTTTGTAAAGAGTTCTGGTTTTCCAGCACAGCGAGTTGATAGCTTAAGTTTTGCTTCTCCTTTTGTTCCTGGTGTTGGTGCTGAACCAAAAGTTGTTGGTGCTGCATTCAATAAAGCCTTGATTGGTAAAAGTACCCCGGCTATTGAAGGTACTTCTGGTGTATTTGCTGTGAAGCCCGAAAACATTGGTGCTACAGCCGTTATGCAAGATGCTGCTGCTTTGAAAGCAACACTTTTACAAGCGGTTCAGTCTAATGTATACAGAGGTTTTGAGGCGATTAAAAAATCCGCTAAAATCACAGATAACCGCTCTACTTTTTATTAGTAGATTATTATAATGAATTAAAAAGCCTCGCTATATTTTAGTGAGGCTTTTTTTATTTATAGTAATGATGATCTTCGATTTCTTTTCTAACATTTTCAGGAACCAAATATCGTATGGTTTTTTGGTCTTTTATATTTTCTCTAATTCCTGTAGCAGAAATATTTAACAGTGGCGCATTTAATATATTAACATTGGCGCCTAGTGTATCAACGTTTTCAAATCCTGGGCGCAGGTATACATAAAACATATATTTTTTTAAAAGCACATCTGCATTTTTCCATCGTGCAATATTAATAAAGCCATCGCTTCCCATAATTATAGAGAACTCGTGCTGCGGATATTTTTCTTCGAGATAAATTAGTGTGTCGATGGTGTAAGAGGGGCGCGGTAATTTAAACTCAACATCGGAGGCCCTCAATCTTGCTTCGTCATTTTCTATAGCCAGGTTTACTAAGTGTAACCGGTCATATTCATTGAGTAGAGATCCAGCTGTTTTAAATGGGTTTTGCGGAGATACTACAAACCATACTTGTTGTAGTTCGGTTCTATTCACGACGTGACTCGCGATCATCAAATGACCGTGGTGTACAGGATTAAAAGAACCAAAATATAAACCTATTTTCATTTAAGTTATTGATAATCAACAAGTTGTGTTTATTCGGTTTCTTGAGTCACTATAATGCTATCTGCTTCACTTATACGTAAGCTCAAATGATATCCAGAAACCTCTATAGATATTGGATCGCCAAGCGGCGCCACTTGAACTACTTTTACAGGTTCTCCGGGCACACAACCCATTTCCAATAATTTTATATAAAGCTCATCTTTTTCAAATGAGTGAATAATCCCCTTTTCTCCCGCCTCTAGTTCCGATAATTTTTTCATACACACTTTATTGTTTGCGCTTGCCGCAAAGGTACCGTTCGTCTCAAAGAAAATGTTACGAAATTTGGAGTTAAACTTAACTTGCACCCATGCAAAAAGTGAATTTCCAAAAAGCCGACTCCGCGCTTACTTTACCTGCGAAAACGGAGTTAAAACTGTTTATTGAAAGCTTATTTAAAAAGGAGAAAACGCAACTTGCAACCATCAATTATATTTTTTGCTCTGATAAATACCTGTTGTCTATTAACCAGCAGTTTTTAAACCACGACTACTATACAGATATCATCACTTTTGGCCTCCACGATAAAGGAGCCCCCGTTGTAGCCGAAGTATATATAAGTGTTGATAGAGTAAAGGATAACGCTAAAACACATGGCGTTACGTTCACCAATGAAATGCTCCGGGTTCTTTTTCATGGAGCTCTTCATTTATGTGGTTACAAGGATAAGAGCAAAGCCGACATTTTGATGATGCGCGCTAAAGAGGATGCATACCTTGGGCGTTATACTAAAAGGTAGGTTCCACGTGGAACAACCCCATATTTATTTGCCCAATATTCTCGCGGTGTTCCACGTGAAACATTTTTCTAACGATCTCGGGTTCTCCAACAGGTTTACGTCTTTGTTCCACGTGAAACGTCCAAATCTAACCTACTAGCACCTTGTTTTCTTTTTGATTGGATTATCTTTGCACCCATGTTTCCAGATTATGATGTTATTGTTGTAGGTGCCGGACACGCAGGTTGTGAAGCCGCAGCGGCCGCTGCTAACCTAGGAAGTAAAGTGCTCCTAGTTACTATGAATATGCAAACCATTGCCCAAATGAGCTGTAACCCAGCCATTGGCGGTATTGCCAAGGGACAGATTGTGCGTGAGATAGATGCGATGGGTGGATACACCGGACTGGTTACAGATGCAAGTACCATTCAATTTAGAATGTTGAATAGGAGCAAGGGTCCAGCTATGTGGAGCCCACGTGCGCAAAACGACCGTATGTTGTTTGCTGCCAAGTGGAGAGAGATGCTAGAAGAAACCCCCAATGTAGATTTTTACCAAGACACGGTACAGGGGTTGATCATAAAAGACAATAGAGCGGGTGGGGTAATTACCGGCCTGGGCCATGAAATTAGATCTAAAACAGTGGTTGTTACCTCTGGTACCTTTTTAAATGGCATCATCCATATTGGTGAAAAACAGTTTGGTGGTGGACGGGTAGCGGAGAAAGCCGCAACGGGTATCACCGAGCAGTTAGTAGCACTTGGTATGGAAAGTGACCGACTAAAAACAGGCACACCACCAAGGGTAGACGGGCGCAGTTTAGACTACTCAAAAATGGAGGAACAGGCTGGAGATGAGGAGGTTGTGGGGTTTTCATACAAAGACACACCGCGCTTAAAGGCAGCAGAACAGCGCAGTTGTCATATTACATATACGAGCCAAAAGGTACACGATCTTTTAAGAAAAGGCTTTGATAGAAGCCCGATGTTTCAGGGAAGAATTGAGGGCGTGGGTCCTAGGTATTGCCCAAGTATTGAAGATAAGATCAACCGCTTCGCAGATAGAGATAGACATCAATTGTTTGTAGAGCCAGAGGGCTGGAACACCGTAGAAATATATGTAAATGGGTTTTCTACCTCATTACCAGAAGAAGTTCAGTACGAAGCTCTTCGTAGTGTTCCTGGGTTTGAGAATTGTCGCTTTTTTAGACCAGGTTACGCCATCGAGTATGATTATTTTCAGCCTACACAATTAAAATATTCGTTAGAAACCAAGCTCATCGAAAACCTCTTTTTTGCTGGACAAATAAATGGTACAACTGGTTACGAAGAAGCGGCTTGCCAAGGTTTAATGGCAGGTATTAACGCGCACCAAAAGTCGCGCGAATTAGACCCTGTAATTTTAAAAAGAAGCGAAGCTTATATCGGTGTACTCATAGATGATTTAGTAGGCAAAGGAACCGAAGAACCTTACCGTATGTTTACGTCTCGCGCCGAGTTTAGAACACTCTTACGACAAGACAATGCCGATATACGTTTAACGCCATTAAGCTATCAATTGGGTCTCGCCAAACAAGATAGAATGGACGCCGTAGAAGCGAAAAAAAGTAGTGTCACCGACATCAAAAACTTACTCGCATCTTATAGCATTGAACCTTCAGAAATTGAAGGCTATTTCAATGAAATTAATTCGGCATCAATTACCGAAAAACAAAAAGCCTCAAAAATATTACTACGTCCAAACGTAGACCTAGTAGGCCTTTCAGCAGCTATGCCCCGTTTAAAAGAAGCCCTAGCAGGGTTTCATCCACAGGTATTAGAGCAAGCAGAAATTCAGATTAAATACGAGCGCTACATCGAAAAAGAACAAGAAATAGCAACGCGTATGTTGCAAATGGAAAACCATATTATTCCAGAAAGTTTTAATTACGATGCCATGGCAGCGCTATCCAATGAAGCCTTGCAAAAATTCAAAAAAATTAGACCATCTACACTCGGTCAAGCCAGTAGAATTAGCGGCGTTAATCCAAGCGATATTCAGATACTCATGGTTTATATGGGCAGATAGGCCCGTTCACATAAATGCATCAATAGGATATGGGATTTTTATGTACATTCATAAGCTAAACCTTGTCCTTGAAAAAACTATTACAAACGACTATTGCAGCTGCAGGAATTTTCCTGTTTACTGCTTGCGCAAATAACAATAGTGCGCCAACAATCGCCGAGTTTTTAGGACCTAAAGATTCTGGTGTTCAGGAGGCGGGTATCAAAATGATTCCTGTTAAAACCCCTATTGGAACATTTAAGGTTTGGACCAAAAGTATTGGTAACAGCGACCGCGTAAAAGTATTGTTACTTCATGGCGGCCCAGCCATGACGCACGAATACATGGAGTGCTTCGAAAGTTTTTTACCAGCACAGGGTTTTGAAATTATAGAGTACGATCAGCTGGGTTCTTTTTATAGTGATCAACCAAAAGATAGTAGCCTTTGGACCGTCGACCGTTTTGTAGACGAAGTAGAACAAGTGCGCGCGGCACTCAATTTAACCAAAGACAATTTTTACATTATTGGAAATTCATGGGGAAGCATGCTTGCCATCGAATACGCATTAAAATACCAACAGCATATTAAAGGCATGGTGATTGGAAATATGATGGCAAGTATTCCTGATTATGCAAATTATAATAAAGTGCTACGCAAAGAAATGCGCCCATCACTTGTAGATTCTTTACAAAACTACGAAGCAAAAGGAATGTATAAAGACCCTACGTATACATCGCTTGTATTTAGTGAATTTTATACCAAACACCTATGCCGTTTACCAGAATGGCCAAATTCTGTAATGCGCTCACTACAACACGTAAATGAAGAAATTTATGTGATGATGCAGGGCCATTCTGAATTCACAGTGAGCGGACGCATTGTAAATTGGGACCGCAAAAAAGACCTCGCTTCTATTAAAGTGCCTACACTTACAGTGGGTGCAAAATATGATACAATGGATCCAGAACACATGAAATGGATGAGCACACAGTTTCCAAGTGGTCAATATTTATATTGTCCAAACGGAAGCCACCTTGCTATGTGGGATGATCAAAAAGTATATATGGATGGCGTTATTAATTTTATAAAATCTGTAGACCAAGGAAAAACAAAATAAAACAACAAGTATGAAAAAAATCTGCCTGATGTTTGTTGGGTTGCTGCTCTTAAATTTTGTGCAGGCTCAAGAAACTTTTCAAGTAAACGGCGTTGGCGATAAGCGCGACGGCTGTTACGCATTTACAAATGCAACCATTGTAAAAGACGCGCAAACCACCATTAAAAATGCAACGCTCGTAATTAGAGACGGAAAAATTATTGCAGTAGGTGAAGGTGTTGCTGTTCCAGCAGACGCTGTAGTGGTAGACTGTAAAGACAAGTTTATTTATCCATCATTTATTGATGCCTACACCGATTATGGTATGCCTCAACAACAGCGCCCTCAAGCAGCTTTTAGTTTTGGCGGACCTAGTCAATTAACCAACAACCAAAAAGGTGCGTATGGTTGGAACCAAGCTTTAAAATCTGATGTAGAAGGGCACAAGCTTTTTTCGGTGGATGATGCGAGAGCAAAATCATTTAGAGAAACAGGATTTGGTACCGTACTTACACACCAAAAAGATGGTATTGTGAGAGGAACTGGAACGGTTGTAGCGCTTGCAAACAACAAAGATAATTTTGTAGTTGTAAAAGAAAAAGCAGCTTCTTTATTATCATTTAATAAAGGCACGTCTTCTCAAACTTATCCAAGTTCATTAATGGGTTCTATCGCATTACTGCGTCAAACTTATTTAGATGCGGCATGGTATAAGAACAATCCTGCTGCTACAGGCTTAAAGGGCGATGGCGTAAACATTACACTTCAATCATTTAATAATAATATGTCGCTTCCTCAAATTTTTGATCCTGCAGATAGAGGCGCTGGTGATGTTTGGGGCGTAATGCGCGCAGACCGTATTGGGGATGAGTTTGGTGTACAATATATTATTAAAGCAACCGGTAAAGAATACCAAAGAATTAAAGAAGTGGCGGCTACTAAAGCACCACTTATTGTAAACTTAAACTTCCCGGTGGCTATGGATGTGGAAGATCCTGCAGATGCAAGACTTGTTTCTTTACAAGATATGAAGCACTGGGAACTAGCACCAACAAATCCGGGCGCTATCGAAAAAGCAGGCATTCCGTTTTGCTTAACAAGTGCTGATTTAAGAGATGCTAAATCATTTTTATCAAGCGTAAGAAAAGCAATTGAAAATGGTTTATCAGAAAAAGCAGCGATGGACGCACTTACAAAAACACCAGCAACTTGGTTTGGTGTATATGATAAAGTAGGTAGCATCGAAACTGGTAAATTAGCCAACTTTATTATTACAACAGGTCCTGTTTTTGCAGAAAAAACAACCTTATTACAAAACTGGGTACTCGGAGAAAAGCACGCTGTTAACGAATCTGCATGGACAAGCGTGAATGGTAACTATACTCTTACATTAAACTCAGCAACACCACAAACATTTGCTTTCGAAATTAAAAGCAACAATAGCGCAACCGTTATTGCAAAAGATACCGTTGCTGCAACATTTAGCTACGACGGTAAAGTAGTGAAGTTTTCTTTTGCTCCAGAAAAGCGCTCTCGTAACAATATTAGATTTACGGGTTTTAACACCGGCAATACTTTTAATGGTACAGCGCAAGATGCTGATGGCAATAATTTTACTTGGACTGCTGTATATGCTTCTGCATCTAAGCCTGACACTGCTTCAAATGCAGGTGGTCGTGGCCGTATGGGAGCAGGTGGTAATGGCGGCGGTGCTGCTGGCGCTGGCAAAATGGGAAAAGTTACTTTTCCTATGATGGGCTTCGGCGTAGATTCTTTACAAACCAATGCGCAGGCGTATTTAATTAAAAACGCAACCGTTTGGACTTCAGAAAAAGAAGGCATTTTACAACAAGCAGACGTTCTCGTTAAAAACGGTAAGATTGCTAAAGTGGGTAAAAACTTATCGGATGCTAACGCAAAAATTATTGATGCTACTGGCAAACACGTAACAGCGGGTATTATTGATGAGCACTCACATATTGCTTCTGCGTCTACCAATGAAGGTGGGCAAAGCGTAACATCTGAAGTGCGTATTCAGGACAATATCAACCCAGACGATATTGATATTTACCGTCAATTAAGTGGTGGTGTTACAACCTCTCACATTTTACACGGTTCTGCAAATACCATTGGTGGTCAAACGCAGTTAATTAAATTAAGATGGGGTGCAGATGATGCGGGCTTATTATTTAAAGGAGCCGATCCATTTATCAAATTTGCACTTGGTGAAAACGTAAAACGCACCTCTTCTACTCAAGGTAACAACCGTTACCCAGACACTAGAATGGGCGTAGAACAAGTGTTAAACGATGCGTTTGCAAGAGCAAAAGCGTATGAAGCAGCGCTTGCACAAAACCCGGCTACTAGACGCGATTTAGAATTAGACGCACTGGTAGAAATCATGAATAAAAAACGTTTTATCACTTGTCACTCTTATGTGCAAAGTGAAATTACAGCAACCATGCGTGTTGCAGAAAAGTATGGTTTTAAAATAAACACATTCACGCATATTTTAGAAGGCTATAAAGTAGCTGATAAAATGAAAGCGCACGGTGTAGCTGCATCAACGTTTTCTGATTGGTGGGCGTATAAAGTGGAGGTTACAGATGCCATCCCTTACAACGCTGCTATCATGACAAAAGTTGGTTTAAATGTTGCGATCAATTCTGATGATGCAGAAATGGCCCGCCGCTTAAATCAAGAAGCTGCAAAGAGTGTAAAATATGGTGGTTTAACGGAAGAAGAAGCGCTTAAAATGGTAACGATTAATCCTGCTAAAATGTTACACGTTGACAGCAAAGTAGGAAGCATCAAAGCTGGTAAAGACGCTGATCTTGTGGTATGGAGCGATAACCCACTTAGTATTTATGCGAAAGCAGAAAAAACAATGGTAGATGGTATCGTTTATTTTGACCGCGAAAAAGATGCGCAAATGCGAAAGCAAGTGCAAGCAGAACGCAGCCGTTTAATTGCAAAAATGGCCGGCGAAAAAAGAGCGGGAAGACCAACTGTACCAGCAGCCCCAAGCTATAAAGAAGTGCATATTTGCAACGACCACTCTCATAAATTAGGTATGCTTGAAATAGAAGGTGAAGCATCAGAAGCAAACCAAAACGATAACAAATAAATTGTAGCGACATGAAAAAAATAATAGTTACACTTGGCGCGCTCGTATCATTCACTGCTGCAGTATTTGCACAAGATGATGTTTACCCAGCCGCAAAACAAAATAAAAAAACGGCCATTGTTGGTGCTACTGTGCACGTAGGTAATGGACAAGTTATAGAAAATGGAACCGTTGTATTTGACAATGGAAAAATTGTATATGCCGGCGACGCAGCAGCTGCGCCAAAAGCAGAAAACACCATTGATGCAAAAGGCAAACAGGTATATCCTGGTTTAATTTTACCCTCTTCTAATTTGGGCTTACAAGAAATTTCAGGCGTTAGAGGTAGCACTGATATCAATGAAATTGGTGAGTTTAACCCAAGTGTACGCAGCATTGCAGCGTATAAAGCAGAGTCTGTAATTATCAACACGTTAAGGCTAAATGGTATTTTACTCGCACACACCATTCCTGGTGGCCAACTTATTGCTGGTCAATCTTCGGTGGTGCAATTAGATGCATGGAACTTCGAAGATGCAGCCTACAAAACAGATATGGGCATGCATTTTTACATGCCTAGCTTATTGTCTAGAGGCGGCGGACGCGGTTTTGGCCGTGGCTTTGGCGGCGCTCCAGCAGGAGACCCTATCAAAGAAGCACTAGATAAAATTGAAAGTGTAAAAGCTATTTTTAGAGAAGCGAAAGCGTATCACCAAAAAGGAGCTGACAAACAAATCAATTTGAAACTAGAGGCAACCAAAGGTTTATTTAACCGCACACAAAAATTATTTGTGCATTGCGATCAAATAAAACAAATGATTGTAGCGATTGATTTTGTAAAAGAATTTGGTTTTGATGTAGTACTCGTTGGTGCAAGCGAAAGCTGGCAAATTGCGGATTTGTTAAAAGCCAATAATATTGCTGTTATCTTAACACAAGAACATAGTTTACCAACCACCGATGATGATGATATTGATCAACCATATAAAGCAGCAAGCGTTTTACAAAAAGCCGGCGTTTTATTTTGCTTAAACGATGACGATCCTCAAAACCGTGGCAGAAACCTGATGTTTAACGCTGGAACCGCCGCTGCATATGGTTTAGGTAAAGAAGGCGCCCTTCAGGCCATTACCTTAAATGCTGCAAAAATTTTAGGTGTAGCTGATAAAACAGGCACCCTAGAAGTGGGTAAAGATGCTAACATTGTAATCAGCGAAGGCGATATTTTAGACATGAAGTCTAGCATTGTTACAGACGCATTTATACAAGGCCGCGCGGTTGCCATAACAAGCAAACACAAGCAGTTGTATGAGCGTTACAAACACAAATACGAGATTAAATAAAGAGATCAAACCCTTATCAAAACCCCGGCAAAACGCCGGGGTTTTTTGTAACTTTACGCCATGGCTAAAAAACTTTTTTTGTTGGATGCGCTTGCCCTTATTTATAGAGCGTATTATGGACTCATCAGAAATCCACGTATTACTTCTAAAGGAAAAAACACCAATGCACAATTTGGATTTACCAATACCCTCATTGATTTAATCAACAAAGAAAAGCCAACGCATATTGCCGTTTGTTTTGATACACACGCACCTACCGAAAGACACACTGACTTTACTGAATATAAAGCCAACAGGCAAGAAGCCCCCGAAGATTTAATTGATTCTATTCCTGAAATTCAGCGCATTATTAGGGCGTTTAATATTCCAGTAATGGAACTCGATGGCTATGAGGCTGATGACGTAATTGGGACCCTTGCTTGGCAGGCCGCAGACAAAGGCTACGAAGTGTACATGGTAACCCCCGACAAAGATTATGGTCAGTTACTGATTCATCCGGGCGTATATATGTACAAGCCTCCATTTATGGGCAACGCCGCAGAAATTTTAGACGCTCAAAAAATTTGTGAGAAGTGGGATATCGCCCGCGTAGAGCAGGTGGTAGACATGTTAGGTTTAATGGGCGACGCTGTAGATAATATTCCGGGTATTATGGGTGTGGGTGAAAAAACCGCAGCTAAACTTTTAAAAGAATACGATACCCTCGAAAACGTATTAGCTAATGCGCACAATATTAAAGGCGCGATGGGTGAAAAAATTAGAAAAGGCGTAGACGACGCGATTATGAGCAAGAAGCTCGCTAAAATTATTACCGACGTTCCTGTAAGTTTTCATGAAGAAGATTTTGCGCTCTCTCCTATTAATAAAGAAGCGCTCGCTGAAATTTTTGTTGAGCTCGAATTTAAAACTTTAGGCAAAAGAATTTTAGGTGACGATTTTAACGCTTATATGCCGGCGCCAGAAGGCGTTCAAACAGATTTGTTTGGCAACGAAGTGGTAGCCGCTCCTTCTAAAAAATCAAGCGCAGCAAATGCTGTCTCGAGTGCGGGTTCTATGGAAGCCGCAGAAGCTGTGGGCAACGCCGGTGAAGAAGCAGAACAGCGCGGAATGATTGCTGATAAAAATATTACCAATACACCGCACCAATATATTTGTGTAGAAACAGAAGCCGAATTAAAATCACTTGCGGAGCAGTTACTAACTGCCACCGAAATTTGTTTTGATACCGAAACTACCGGTACCGATGCCAACAATGTTGAACTAGTTGGATTTAGTTTTTCTGAAAAACCAGGACAGGGTTATTATATTCCATGCCCACCAGATGAGGCAGGTGCAAAAAAAATGCTTTCTTATTTTGAAAAAGTATTTGCAAAACAAGACCTCGTATTAATTGGACAAAACATAAAATACGATTTACTCGTACTAAAATGGTATGGTGTAGTTCCTGCAAATAAACTTTTTGATACCATGCTTGCGCACTATGTAATTGAGCCAGAAGGCAGGCGTAGTATGGATCTCCTGAGTGCTCAATATTTAGGATACGAGCCTGTGCATATAGAAGCCCTCATTGGAAAAAAGGGAAAAAATCAGGGCAGTATGCGTGATGTAGCGGTAGAACAAATTACCGAATACGCTGGTGAAGACGCCGATATAACATTACAATTAAAACAAGTTTTTGTTCCTTTATTAAAAGAAAAAGAAGTTGAGCGTGTTTTTGAAAACGTAGAAAATCCACTTGTGCGCGTACTTGCCGATATGGAATTTGAAGGCGTTAAAATTGACAACAACTTTTTGAATGAATACAGTAAACTATTAGAAGTAGACGCCAAGCAGTTTGAAGAAAATGTATATGCGCAGGCGGGTGTTCGTTTTAATTTAGCATCACCCAAACAATTGGGCGAAGTTTTATTTGATAAATTAAAACTAGATCCAAAAGCAAAAAAAACAAAAACGGGTCAGTACGCTACCGGCGAAGACGTGCTTGTAAAATTATCCAACCAACATAAAATTGTTGATGACATTTTAGGATTTAGAGAGCTAACTAAATTAAAGTCTACGTATGTAGATGCGCTTCCGCTGATGATCAATCCAAAAACCGGACGTGTGCATACCAGTTATGCACAGGCCGTGGCGGTAACGGGTCGTTTAAGTAGCACGAATCCTAATTTGCAAAACATTCCTATAAGAACAGCGCGTGGTAGAGAAATCAGAAAAGCGTTTATTCCGCGTGAACCTGGTCGTATTCTGATGAGTGCCGACTATTCTCAAATAGAACTCCGTATTGTGGCGGCTATTAGCGCCGATCCTAATATGTGTGCGGCTTTTAAAGCAGGCATTGATATTCATACCGCCACTGCTGCAAAAGTGTATGGTGTTGATGTTGCTGATGTAACCAAAGAAATGCGCTACAAAGCCAAGAGTGTCAACTTTGGAATCATTTACGGACAAGGTGCATTTGGGCTTGCCGATAATTTGGGTATTTCCAGAACCGAGGCCAAAGAAATCATTGACAACTACAAAAAGGAGTTTCCAAATATTCAAGAGTACATGGATTTACAGGTAGCACTTGCCAAAGAAAAGGGCTACGTAGAAACCCTGATGGGCCGTAAGCGTTGGTTAAAAGACATCAATAGCAGCAACTTTACGGTACGTGGTTTTGCGGAAAGAAATGCCATAAACTCACCTATACAGGGTACAGCTGCCGACATGATTAAGTTGGCCATGATTAAAGTACACGCACAAATGGGCGCTGGTAACTGGGGGTCTAAAATGATTTTACAGGTACACGATGAACTTGTGTTTGACGCGGTCCCAGAAGAAGCGGATGCACTCGAAAAATTGATTATTGAATGTATGACTACCGCTTTACCTTTGCCAAACGGTGTTCCAGTAGAAGCAGAAGTAGGAAAAGGCAACAACTGGTTAGAAGCACATTAATATAAGGTAGTTATGGTGGCACAACTTTTATCATTTCGCTGGGATATTATGCCAGAAGCTTTTTTAAAAATTGGCTCACGCTATTTTTTAGCTGCCGCAATTGCTTTTATTATTTTCTATGTTGTTTTTAAGCAACAATTTTTCTATAAAAAAATTCAAAAGCGCTTTCCAAAAGTTCCAGACTATTTGCGTGAAGCAGGCTTTTCATTAAGCACTATGCTCATCTTTAGTTTTCTAATCATGCTATTAAATTCGTCACCGATAGCAGAGCATACAAAGCGTTATAAAGACATTAGTGAATATGGATGGGGTTATTATTTTTTAGCTTTTCCAATCATGTTTGTACTACATGATTTTTATTTTTATTGGGTACACCGTCTCATGCACCACAAAACACTTTTCAAATATGTGCACCTTGTTCACCACCGCTCTACCAACCCCTCTCCTTGGGCTGCGTATGCGTTTCATCCAATCGAATCGGTATTAGAACATGGTATAGTGGTACTATTTTATTTTATCATGCCCATTCATATTACACAACTAGCTATTTTCTTTTTATTCTCTATTGTGTACAATGTATACGGACACCTGGGTTACGAATTATATCCAGCTGGTTTTCACAAAACAAAAATTGGCAGATGGATTAACACGTCTACCAATCACAATCAGCATCATCAATATTTTACAGGCAATTACGGGCTCTACACACTTGTGTGGGACCGCCTCTTTAATACGATTCGCGCAGATTACGATGACCGTTTTGTAGACGCAACTACGCGCAGTAAATAAATTATTTTTTCTTGTAAATAGGAACCGTACTACAAGGTTCGCCAAACATAATTGACTTTGTAACAGGTCTTAATTTGTTGGTAATGCTTACATACGCCGCCGCCGGAATTTGAATATCGCCGCAACCTTTTACCACAACTCTTTTATCGGTATAGTCTTCTGCGTTAATGGCTTCAATATTTTGAAGTAGTATCTTCTCTTGCAAAGCAGCTTCTGTACCAAAAAAAACAGTATTGGCATAAGGCGCAAGTGCTGACGCAATAAGCATATACGCCCACATCGGAATAATGGCATCCGCAGAGCAGGTGATGGCAACATCTGCGTTTTGATACACTGTCCAATCCGTGGCGGTGAGCGCTGCTCTAAAATCTTTTTCTTTTAAAATGAGGCCCATAAACAAATAGTCCTTCACATCAAAAACCAAAATTGGATTTGATGGATAATATTTTTCCAGGTCTAAAGAAATTAAACCGCTCTCTTCTACTTTATTGATAATGGGTTCTGCCATAACAAAAAATTATCTGTTCATGCTCGCTAAAAACTCTTCGTTGTCTTTGGTACCACGCATGCGTTTTAATAATTCGTTCATTGCTTCATCGGTATTCATATCGTTGATGAACAAACGTAAAATGTTCATGCGGCCTAGTACTTCTTTATCAAGTAATAAATCATCTCTACGTGTAGAAGATCCTACTAAATCGATAGCTGGGAAAATACGCTTGTTGGCTAGTTTGCGATCAAGCTGTAATTCCATATTACCAGTACCTTTAAATTCTTCAAAGATTACTTCGTCCATTTTAGAACCGGTTTCAATTAACGCAGTTGCTAAAATAGTTAAGGAACCACCGTGCTCAATTTTACGCGCGGCACCAAAAAATTGTTTTGGTTTTAA
>CANHCY010000015.1 GCA_947459295.1 Chitinophagaceae bacterium | reverse complement strand
CCATAAAAGAATTGTTTGTCTGCAAATCCGCTTTCTATCACAACACCATTGTATTCGTTTTTCACAAACGAAAGGGGCTCTGCTTGACTTATAAGTTGAGGCAGTACAAATGCGGCCACTTTTCCATTCGCTAATTTTTTTGCTTGGGCTATGAGTTTGATGTCTAGCTTTTTTTCTTGTGCCACAGCTGCGTCGCTTAATTGAATATTTTGAATACCGCTAAACAATATGTTTGCTGGTTTTTCAACAATACCATAAGCATGCGCTAGTAAAACGGTCCATTTATTAAGTGCGTCATAACCTTCTACATCTAATTTTGGATTGCTTTCTGCAAAACCTAATTGTTGAGCTAGTATCAGCGCTGCTTGAAAACTTAACTTGTCTTCAAACATTTTGGTTAATATAAAATTAGTTGACCCGTTTACAATCGCTTTAATAGAGTGTAAAAGGTCATTGTCATAATATTCTTCTAGGTTTCTGATGACGGGAATAGATGCGCAAACGGCTGCTTCATATAAAAAGGAAAGTCCTGTTTTTTGTTGTAGCGCTAGTAAAGCAGGCAGGTTATCAGCAATCATTTTTTTACTGGCACTAACTACGGCTTTGCCTTGTAAAAGTGCAGTAGATACGATATCAAATGCCGCTACTGAGTCATCGATTACTTCTACAATTACATTGATACTTGGATCTAGTAATAGATCGTTTTTATTGGTGGTAAACAGTGCTGCTGGCGCGTTTCTTTTTTTATCAACGTTTTTGATACAAACCTTTACAATACTTGCCTTTAGCGATGGCGTTTGCTGTAATACTTTATAAAGGCCTTCGCCCACTACGCCAAATCCAAACAATCCAATTCTTAATACTTTTTGATTTTCCATTTTGTTATTTTTTCTTCAATGCTATAAAATAAAAAAGCTCACCAGATATAGTCAGGTGAGCTTGAAATATTAGAAGCCAAAGGCAAAAAATCAAACGTCGCTGACTTATCTTTCCATGCACATTGTATGTGATGGACGGATTTGGCACCTTCATATCACTGCGAATGATATGGGTTGCCAAGGCATCAATGGGCCATTCCCTCTGCCTTTCTGGATAAGATTTTTTAAGAACTATTGTAAAATTAAGGCAGAAATTTACAGCGCCCAAAAAAACTTTGTCTAATATCTACTAACATTTGTATGTTTTCAACCATTCAAGCCCTTCGTTGTTATTATATTTACATTCTACTATGGCAAAGAAATCCGCTAACGCAATAAGTTCTAGTATTCATACCGAAAGCATCGAAGTTTTTGGCGCAAGAGAACATAACCTGAAAAATATTGATATCAGTGTTCCTAAAAATAAATTAGTGGTCTTTACAGGGGTAAGTGGCAGTGGAAAATCATCCCTCGCTTTTGATACTATTTACAACGAAGGTCAGCGCAGGTATATGGAAAGTTTTGGTGCATATGCTAGGCAGTTTATGGGTGACATGGAAAGGCCAGACGTAGATAAAATTACAGGGCTTTCACCAGTTATTTCTATTGAACAAAAAACCACCAATAAAAATCCAAGATCAACAGTTGGAACCGTTACCGAAGTGTATGATTTTTTGCGGTTACTCTATGCGCGTATTGGAGAAGCCTATAGTTATAACACGGGTAAAAAAATGGTGAAGTTCACCGAAGAAGAAATAGTTGCTTCCATCACCGAAAAATATGCCAATAAAAAAATTGTATTATTAGCGCCACTTGTTAGAGGAAGAAAGGGACATTACAGAGAACTTTTTGAGGAAGTTAGAAAAAAGGGATTTTTAAAAGTTAGAATAGATGGAGACATTGTAGACCTCACACCAAAACTGCAAGTAGACCGTTATAAAATTCATGATATAGAACTTGTAGTAGACCGTTTGCAAGTTACGCCGGATAGTAAAGTAAGGCTTTCGCAAAGTGTACAGCAAACATTAAAACTTGGAAAAGAGCTTTTGTTTTTGATGGTACATGAATCAAATAAAGTGGTACAGTATGCAAAGCAACTCATGTGCGAAGAAACAGGCCTTAGCTACGAAACCCCATCACCTAATGCATTTTCTTTTAACTCACCTTATGGAGCATGTCCTACTTGTAAGGGGCTTGGTAATGTGTTTTCAATTTCGTTGGAACAAATTATTCCGGATAGGGGATTAAGTATTAAGGAAGGCGGTATTGCCCCTCTTGGTGTGCAGCGTGAAGCCTATTTATTTAAACAAGTAGAAGTGCTTGCGAAAAAGCATAAAATTAGTATCGATAAACCCATCAGTAGTTTATCTGAACAATCTATTAATCTATTGTTATACGGCACGCCAGATGGTCCTTCCGAGTCTACATTTGATATGGATGAAACCACGGTTGTTAGTGCTTATGAAGGTGTTTTTGAAGGCGTTGTGCCTATGTTAAAACGTTGGTTTACCGGAACAGGAATTACCGAGGCGCTTCGTGAATGGGTGGAGCAGTTTATGGAGCTAAAGCACTGCCCAAGTTGCGAAGGCGCTAGGTTGAAAAAAGAAAGTTTGTGGTTTAAAGTTGCTGATAAAAATATTGCTGAGATAAGTCATTTAAATTTAGATAAGCTGCTAAAATGGTTTGAGGGCATTGAAAAAAAGCTTTCAAAAAAAGACAATGCCATTGCAAAAGATATTTTAAAGGAGATTAGAGAGCGCGTAGGTTTTTTACTCGATGTTGGGTTAACCTATTTGTCTTTAGACAGACCTTCTAAAACACTGAGTGGGGGCGAATCTCAACGTATTAGACTGGCTACCCAAATTGGTTCGCAATTACAAGGCATCACTTATATTTTAGATGAGCCTTCTATTGGATTACATCAACGTGACAATATGCAGCTTATTAAGGCACTGCAAAATCTGCGCGATATAGGCAATAGTATTTTAGTGGTGGAGCACGATAAAGATATTATGCTAGCCGCTGATTATTTAGTAGACATAGGGCCAAAGGCTGGCAAGCATGGTGGAAAAATTGTTGCAGCTGGAACGCCACAGGAGGTGCTTCTTTCTGATTCTGATACGGCCAAGTATTTAAATGGGAAGAAAAAAATTGCCGTACCTGCAGCGCGGCGAACTGGCAACGGACATGCTATTGTTTTAAAGGAAGCCACAGGTAATAATTTAAAAAAGGTTTCTGTAAGTTTCCCGCTGGGGAAATTAATTGTGGTGAGTGGCGTGAGTGGCAGTGGAAAATCTACACTCATCAATGAAACGCTTTACCCGCTATTATCTAAACATTGTTATGATAGTAAGCAGCAGGCTATGCCATTTAAATCCATAAAAGGGCTTGAACATATTGACAAAGTAATTGAAATGGACCAGTCGCCCATAGGTAGGACGCCAAGGAGTAATCCGGCCACGTATTGTGGATTCTTCACCGAAATCAGAACCTTATTTGCTGCTTTAGCAGAATCTAAAATAAGAGGCTATACAGCAGGTCGCTTTTCCTTTAATGTAAAGGGTGGTCGTTGTGATATTTGTGAGGGGGGCGGTATGCGCGTCATTGAAATGAACTTTTTGCCAGACGTGTATGTGCATTGTGAAAAATGCAATGGCAAACGTTACAACCGTGAAACATTGGAGATCAGATATAAAGGGAAATCAATTAGTGATGTCTTAGACATGACAGTAGATGAGGCTTGCGAATTTTTTCAACCTGTACCATTTATTTTCCGAAAAATTAAAGTGCTACAAGAAGTGGGGCTCGGTTATATTACTTTGGGGCAATCGGCAGTAACGCTTAGTGGTGGTGAAGCGCAGCGTGTGAAACTTTCGACAGAGCTTGGTAAGAAAGATACGGGCAAGACGTTTTATATTTTGGATGAACCTACTACGGGGCTTCACTTTCAGGACATTCAATATTTAATTGATGTACTCAATAAATTAGTGGACAGGGGGAATACCGTGCTTGTAATTGAACATAATTTAGACGTCATAAAAGTAGCTGATCATATTATTGACTTAGGTCCAGAGGGTGGTGATGGAGGCGGTACTATTTTATTTGAAGGTACGCCCGAGCAAATGGTAAGCTGCAAAGAAAGTCATACAGCCCGTTTTGTAAAAGCAGAATTACGGTAAGATCATTTCGATATGTTCAATATCGTCTTCCAGATAGATATCTGAATCTTTGATAAACCCAAAACTGCTATAAAATTTTTGAAGGTATAACTGTGCACCAATTCGGATGGGTTGTTTCCCAAATTTTTCATAGCAATTGGCAATGGCGTTTTGCATAAGTCCAATGCCTGCTCCTTGTCGGCGATAAGCTGGTGAACTTAACACGCGGCCAATAGACACTTCATTAAACGATACGCCAGCAGGTATGAGTCTGGCATAGGCAACTAGCTCGTCGCCATCCCATCCGCACAAATGAAAACTTTTAAAGTCTTTACCATCAATGTCTTGATAGTTGCAAGCCTGCTCTACAATAAACACTTCGCAACGAAGTTTTAAAATAGCATACAACTGCTTATTGGTTAGGTTATCAAAGGTTTCAAGGTCCCAATTAAATGCGTTCATCTTGCGCGAATTTTGAGGAAAGATAAGTATAAATTGAAGCCCAAAAATAGTGGTAGATCCATATTAATTTAGCACCTTTGCCATCTTACACCGATAACCCCTATATCTATGTCAAAAAGAGTCGCAATTATTGGAGCTGGTCCAGCAGGTTTAACTGCCGCATACCTACTTGCAAAAGGTAACCAAGAAGTGGTTGTTTTTGAAAAAGATCCGCAATATGTAGGTGGAATTTCTAGAACTGAATCATATAAGGGTTATCATTTCGATATTGGCGGTCACCGCTTTTTCTCTAAATCTAAAGAGGTAGAAGATTTTTGGACTGAAATTTTAGGGGATGAAATGTTGGAGCGTCCAAGAAGTTCACGCATCTATTATAACAATCATTTTTTCTCTTATCCACTTGTTGCTTTTGAAGCCCTACGAAAATTAGGCATTTTTGAAAGCGCATTGTGTGTATTAAGTTATTTAAAAGCAAAAGTATTTCCTGTAAAAAATCCAACCAATTTTGAAGAGTGGGTAACCAATCAATTTGGTCAAAGACTGTTTAATATTTTCTTTAAAACTTATACCGAAAAAGTTTGGGGCATTCCTTGTTCCGAAATCAGTGCAGACTGGGCAGCACAGCGTATTAAAGGACTTTCTTTAAGCAGTGCCATTTTTAATGCGCTTTTTAAACCCAACAAAAAGGCAACTGATAAAGACAAGGTGATAAAAACACTCATCGATTCATTTAGATATCCCAAGCAGGGGCCAGGTATGATGTGGGAAGCCTGTGCCGAAAAAAGCAAGGCGATGGGTGTTACACTGCATATGAATTGCGGTGTACAAAAAATTGAATACAGTAATCATTCATGGACGGTACAAACTACAAGTCAGGGCCATGTAACCGGTTTCGATTATGTACTATCATCGGCACCGATGCGTGAATTAGTGGCCAATGTGTTACCTGCGTTTCCGGCAACGGTGGCTGCAAACGCTGCTGCACTTGGGTATCGTGATTTTTTAACCGTGGTGCTTATTTGTAAAGATGAAGATGCTTTTTCTGATAACTGGATATATATACACGATCCTAAAGTAAAAGTGGGTAGGGTTCAAAACTTTAAATCATGGAGCCCGTTTATGGTGCCTGATCCAAGCATGGCTTGTTATGGCCTCGAGTATTTTTGTTTTGAAGGAGATGGACTATGGACCAGTTCCGACGCCGATTTAATTGCACTTGGTAAAAAAGAAATAGAAAAAATTGGTCTTACAAATGCATCGGCTGTAGTGGACGGATATGTAGTAAGACAACCCAAAGCATATCCTGTATACGATCAATTTTATAAGGCAAGGGTAGAAAGTGTGAGAGATGCTTTAGCAAATTATCCTGGACTTTATTTAGTGGGCCGTAATGGCATGCACAAATACAATAACCAAGACCACTCCATGATGACCGCTATGCTTGCTGCAAAAAACATTATTGCAGGTAAAGAGTTGTATAATTTATGGGATGTAAATGAAGATGCCGAATACCATGAAGGTGGTGATAGAGGAACGTCGGGTCGTATGGTACCACAAAAAAATAATTAATACCCGTATTTCTTTTTCCAGCGCTGCACTAGAAAGCTTCTAATTTCATTTTCTCTTGCATTGTTGCCTGGGGTGTATAGCGTAGTACCTTTAATGGCTTCCGGAAAAAATTCAAGGTCCACAAAATTATTTTCGCCTAAATGGGCATATTTATAATCTTTACCATAATCCATTTGCTTCATCAGTTTGGTGGGCGCATTGCGTAAATGTAGCGGAACCGGTAAGTCACCTGTTTTAGCCACGAGCGCTAGCGCATCATTGATGGCAACATACGCAGCATTGCTTTTGGGAGAAGTAGCTAAATACGTAGCGCACTGCGATAATATAATGCGCGACTCGGGGTATCCTATTTTACTTACCGCATCAAAAGTATTGTTGGCTAGCAGTAAAGCATTTGGGTTAGCGTTTCCAATATCTTCGCTTGCAAAAATGAGCATGCGCCTTGCTATAAATTTTACGTCTTCACCGCCTTCTATCATGCGCGCAAGCCAGTATACGGCTGCGTTTGGATCACTCCCACGCATGCTTTTAATAAAGGCAGAAATAATATCGTAGTGCTGCTCACCGCCCTTGTCATAAATAGCTAATTTCTGTTGCGCTACTTGCATCACAATTTTGTCTGTGATGACAATAGCATTTTCGCCTGCATATGTTTGAACAACAAGCTCTAATAGGTTGAGTAGTTTTCTGGCATCACCACCGGCAATTTTAAATAATGCCGCTGTTTCTTCTAATTGAATGGTTAGGGTTGAGAGGTAATTATCCTTTTTGATTACTTCATGAATTAAAGCATGTAAATCCTGCTCCTGTAATTGTTTTAAAACAAAAACTTGACACCTACTAAGTAAGGCGTTGTTTACTTCAAAAGAAGGATTTTCGGTAGTGGCACCTATGAGTGTTATAATGCCTTTTTCTACAGCTGCTAAAAGTGCATCTTGTTGTCCTTTATTAAAACGGTGGATCTCATCAATAAAAAGTACAGCCCCTGCTTGATCTTTTGCTTGTTCTATTACTTCACGTACTTCTTTAACGCCACTACTAATAGCACTAAGTTGAAAGTAAGGAGCATTGAGTTGGTGCGCAATAATATTGGCAATGGTTGTTTTTCCAACCCCTGGAGGGCCCCACAAAATCATGGAAGGAATGTGACCCTTTGCAATACTTGTGTTTAAAATACTTCCCTTGCCTGTTAAGTGTTGTTGGCCAACTAGGTCTTCTAGTTTACTAGGCCGCATTCTTTCGGCAAGCGGTGTATGGTTATTCACTTTCAAATACGTAGCTATAAGCTTTTAAAAATTCAAATTGCATTCTGGCATGAACGAGTATAATGGTGCCTGTTATAAGCATAAAAACCGCAGTGTATTTAAGCATTTGTCCAACAAAGGTTGGCGTAATGCTTGGTGGCAAGCTGGCCTGCGTTTCCATAGCTTTGGATACAAAGTCATTAAACTCTATGGGACCTAGCATTAAAATACCAATGCTGTTTAATAAAAACATAAATGCAGTGGCTACACTAATGTATCCATTTATTTTAATCCAATCTTTTAAACTAGGATTGCAGTTTTTTGCTTTATTGATAGCTGTTGTTACAAAACGTAGGCTAGAAAAAGTATAAATAGCAATGCAAGAAAATATAAATACCACAAGTAGGAGTGCAGGATTTACAACCGCTGTGGGTAATACTAACAATGCCATAAAGCCAAATAATAGCGCTATTGGAATTAACAAATAAGTGAGCACTTTAAAAATTCGCACCTGCTTCATACTAGTATTTTAGGCTTTGTCAGTTAGGTTTAATTTGATTTGTAGCTCCACAAATTGTTTGTCATCGATGGTGCTAGGTGCGTCAAGCATCACGTCTCTACCTGCATTGTTTTTAGGGAATGCAATAAAGTCTCTTATGCTTTCTGATCCACCTAGTATCGAACACAATCTGTCAAAACCAAATGCCAGTCCACCATGTGGAGGCGCGCCATATTCGAAAGCACCTAGTAAAAAGCCAAATTTATGAAGGGCTTCTTCGGTAGTCATACCAAGTGCATCAAACATTTTTTCTTGAAGGGCACGCTGGTAAATTCTGATCGAGCCGCCGCCAATTTCATTGCCGTTTAATACCATATCATAGGCATTGGCTTTAATGGTAGCATAGGGGTGCTCTAAATATTTATCTGCGTTTTCAATAACCGGACTATTGTTGATCATAACATTAATATGATCAGGTTTTGGTGATGTAAACGGATGGTGTCTAGCTACCCATCTATTTTCTTCTTCGGCGTATTCAAATAACGGGAAATCAAGTACCCATAATAATTTAAATTCATCGTCTTTTCTAAAGCCTAATTTTTTACCCATCTCAAGCCTTAATTCTGAAGTAGCTTTACGGGTTCTTTCTTCTTTACCAGCAAGTATTAAAACAAGGTCTCCAGCTTTAGCGCCAGCTGCGTCTGCAATGGCTTTTAATTTATCTTCGGTATAAAATTTATCGACACTGCTTTTGTAGGTACCATCTGCGTTGCACTTGATGTATACAAGACCTTGCATGCCAATTTGCGGACGTTTAACCCACTCCGTAAGCTCGTCGGTTTGTTTGCGGGTGTATTCGCTACAACCAGGGGCAGCAATGGCTAAAACAGTTTCTGCATTGTCAAATACGCCAAAGCCTGCGCCATTAATTAAATCACCAGTAGCTTCTATTTTTCCTCCTTTTAAAAATGCCGATTTTAAGTTGGCAATTTTCATTCCAAATCTAATATCTGGCTTGTCATTACCAAACTGCCACATCGCATCTTCCCAAGTCATTCTTTCGATGGCATCTGAGTAATCAATATTTTTTACGTCTTTAAAAACGCGTCTAATTAAATTTTCAAACATTTGTAAAACATCTTCTTGCTCTACAAATGCCATTTCACAGTCTATCTGTGTAAATTCTGGTTGTCTGTCCGCTCTTAAATCTTCGTCTCTAAAACATTTTACAATTTGGTAGTAACGGTCGTAACCACTTACCATTAATAGTTGCTTAAAGGTTTGAGGTGATTGCGGTAGCGCATAAAATTGACCTGGGTTCATGCGGGATGGAACCACAAAGTCACGTGCACCTTCTGGTGTAGACTTAATTAAAAAAGGCGTTTCGATATCCATAAAACCCTGTTCGTGTAAATAGTTTCTTACAGAGCGGTTAACGTTGTATCTTAATTCTAAATTTCTCTTAACAGCGTTACGTCGTAAATCTAGGTAACGGAATTTCATGCGTAAATCATCGCCACCATCTGTATCATCTTGAATTGTAAAAGGAGGGACTGCTGATTTATTGAGTACGATACAGCTACTAACATTGATTTCAATATCGCCTGTTTCGATGTTTGCGTTTTTATTACTTCTGCTTGCTACTGTTCCTTTGGCTTGAATTACAAATTCTCTACCTAATGGGTTTTCATCCAAAAATGAAGCCATTGATTCGCCGAGTAATAATTGTGTAATACCATATCTATCTCGTAAATCGACAAAAGTGATGGCGCCAAATTTTCTAACTGTTTGAACCCAACCTGCAAGGGTTACTTCACTGCCAACATGGCTTTCTCTTAATTCTCCACAGTTATGTGAACGGTACATAGTGCTAATTTATTAATCCAATAATTTGAAGGGCAAATATACTTCAAATGCCGCTAGAACCCATTCAAAATGGGGGTATTGCACCCCTTAATTACATGGTTTCTGCTTCATTTTTGTGCCTTGGCTTCCAGATTAAGTAATAGAAAGCTAAAATAACCACGCCGATGCCAAAAGGGAACATGGCGAGGTGCTTGTAGGTAATGCCCAAAAATGCAATTTGTGTATCGATGTGAAAAAATTCGGTGACCATCCAAAACGAGTTGGCACTTATCCAAAATGTGATGGCCAAATTATGGCAAAGCTCAGACATTAACTTTCGGGTACGCCAAGAAATAACAATAGAAATGATGAGTGTTGGGATAATCATTGTGATGCCAAGTAGCGGTATACCTAAACACCAAGCAATATCTTTAAAAAGCCAAAATACAATGTGTAAGTTTTCCATTTTTCGGTACTGAACTGGAATCACGTATTCTATACTTTCTTTTGAATTTGGCATGGCAGATTAATTATTATGCTAAAATATGAAATCTATCAATTGTAGCCTCATTGTCTATTGGCGTTTGATGTAAAATATGTTCAGTCATTTGCTCCGCAAAGTAAGGTGCCAACGAACAACCTTTAGTGCCCATGCCATTAAAGATGCCCATGTTTTTAAAGGTAGGATGCATGCCTACAAATGGCCTGCGTTGAATATTTGCGGGCCTTACAGCTGCAATATGATCCACTACTTGATAGGGTAGCTGAAGCCATTCGTTTAGTGCCGCGGTTGTTTTTTCTTTAAATGCCAGAGAAGGGTCGTCGTTATTATTATTCCATTCATAATTAGAGCCTACCCAAAAAACAGCATCTTTCCAAGGCACTATACTTACTGCTTTTTTGTAGATGTAGCTATTGTCTAAACCTGCGATTTTTACTAATAAAGCTTCCCCTTTATTAGGGGCAAAAGGGAGCTGTTTAAAATAAGGGTTATCTTCTCCCTTAGCACCTTCGCAAAAAACAATTTTGTTGGCGGTGTATTTGTCGTAAATAATTTGATCCGCTTTATTGTCTAGTTTTTTAAAATCAAATACATCTTGCAGGAGTGCATTTTTTTCAATTAAATATTGACGCCAATCATGCAGCAAATTTTCTAAATGTATAAGCCAGCATGGATCAATAACAGTGTGTCCAAAAGGAGCCTCAAAAGCAGCTGCGATCGTATTTGGTAAAGGTTGTCTTGAGAGGTAAGTAGAGTCCTCGGCAATCCTGTCTTCAAAAGCTTTTTGCATCTGTTCACTAGCATGAAAATTGATAATATTACACTGCTTAATAATGCGCGTGCCTAGCTTCTTTTCGAGTTCCTGATAGATGCGAACCGCCGATGGCATCACTGTGTCTATTTGCCAAGTTTTTACAATACGCCTTCCTGTAACCGGATTAATAACGCCACTTGCTATTTTACTTGCTGCTTTATTACTTCCATCGTCAATGACGAGTACTTTTTGGCCTTGCAAAATAAGTGCGCTACTTAAAACAGTGCCACAAACGCCCTGGCCAACAATTATAATATCGTAATGGTTG
Organism: Chitinophagaceae bacterium; assembly: GCA_947459295.1. Taxonomy (GTDB): domain Bacteria; phylum Bacteroidota; class Bacteroidia; order Chitinophagales; family Chitinophagaceae; genus Sediminibacterium. The sequence goes on along the minus strand of CANHCY010000015.1, from coordinate 31,525 downwards.
CTATGCATTTATTCTTCAATTCTTATTTCTGTGGCAGGTATAAAAAGTCGAATAGAGTTATTGCTAGGTTTATTTATTCCGGTTTTAGTTGTAATGTTTACAAAAGTATTACCCGTGCTAAAAACGCCAGCACTTGTAAGGGTATATTGGTAATTCACTACTTGCTTTGCTAACTGATTAGCGCTCATCTCTTTTGTAAATCGCGACTCATATTTTGTTGATTCTAAGGGTTGCAGAAGTAGGCGCTTGGCACTACCCATAAAGTTTTCCTCAAGAAATATTTTTTCAAATTTCTTTGGGGTTGCAATAGTAACAGTAACGTTAAGCGTATCGCCTATATGCAGTGTGGCATTTTCAGACAAAGTAATCCAACGCCCATTTATTTTTTGTTGTATTTTTTTTTCCAATTTAAATAACGCGTTACTGTTCATTGGCTTTTCAATTTTATTGTAGTGCGTCCAAACAATTTTAGTTTCTAGTTTATTTACAGTACTTGCGTTGTTTACTTGAAGCGTATAATTTGCCATGTCATTACTAATAAAATCGCTAAGTAGTAAGGTGTCAAAACGATCTTGACCTGTTGTTGTAAATTGTTTATTCCCCATCTGTAGCCTCCAATAATCAAGTGGTGCAGGTGCAGCAAATGAAATGCGCAAACTTTTATGGGTACTGCTTTCTGGCGCTTGAAGGAGAGGCGCAAAAACGCCCTTTACAATAGTATCTTTATTTGTTTTAATGATGATAGAGTCGGAAACAAGTATTCTATTGGTGTACACCTGAAAACTATCGGTGTAGTTACTAGTTCCCACCACCTCTTTTTTATTTTCTAATACCGTAGCTTCTAATTGATAACGGAGCATTTGTATATATCCAAAAGCTGCTTGAAATGGGAATTGAATCCGAACTTCAGCACCTGCATCAATGCTATAAAACTGTGATGGAAAAACGTTTTGAAACCACCCATCTACTGGACTATTATTAGTAGGATTAATAAGTGCTAAATGAACCTGACCGGTAATCGGCTTATTGCTTTTGTTGTTTATTGTAGCAATGATAAATGATTTATCTCCTTCTCTTAAAAAGGACGCATGGCTGCCAGTCACTACAATTTGGCCTGTAGCGATATAACTACTACAAACAGCCATCAAAATAAGTAAATGTATTTGCTTATGTATCCGCCTCATATTTGTAAATCTAAGTATTGATGGGCAAAAAAAAGCCTGCAACAAAAGTTACAGGCTTTAATAAAAAATTGTAATTATTTATTAATGACTTCTGCCATTGTTTTTCCAATATCTGCAGGGCTAGCCACCACATGAATACCGCATTCAGCCATGATTTTCATTTTAGCTGCTGCTGTGTCATCTGCTCCACCTACAATAGCACCAGCGTGCCCCATTCTTCTGCCCGGAGGCGCTGTTTGACCAGCAATAAATCCTACAACAGGTTTTGTTTTATTGGCTTTAATCCACTCAGCTGCTTCTGCTTCCATGCTACCACCAATTTCACCAATCATTATGATACCATCGGTTTCAGGGTCGTTCATTAATAGTGCAACGGCGTCTTTTGTAGGGGTTCCAATAATTGGATCGCCACCAATACCAATAGCTGTTGAAATACCCATGCCTGCTTTTACCACTTGGTCTGCAGCTTCATAGGTTAAGGTTCCACTTTTAGAAACGATACCAATACGTCCTGGCTTGAAAATAAAACCTGGCATGATACCAACCTTTGCTTCACCGGCAGTAATAACGCCAGGGCAGTTAGGTCCTATAAGTCTAGTTGTTTTTCCTAGTAAATAATTTTTTACTTTAACCATATCCTGCACTGGAATACCTTCTGTAATACATACAACAAGTTCAATTCCAGCGTCGGTAGCTTCCATAATAGCATCCGCTGCAAATGCAGGGGGTACAAAAATGATACTTACATTAGCGCCTGTTGATGCAACAGCGCTCGCAACGGTATTAAATACGGGTTTGTCTAAATGTGTGCTGCCGCCTTTTCCTGGGGTAACACCGCCAACAACATTGGTACCATATTCAATCATTTGGGTAGCGTGAAACGTACCTTCTGTTCCGGTAAAACCCTGAACAATAACTTTAGAATTCTTATTAACTAATACTGACATAGTGGTCTCGGTATTTTTATTTGCCGCAAAAATAGGTGAAAAACAATACCTTACCTTCTTTCCCATTAAACTTTACCAAAATATCCGGTTCAATCCCTACTTTTGCGCTCGACTTGCAGAAGTCTTCATTTTAAAATTAAACACATGGCAACTACTTCAGACATCTCACGTGGGGTGATTCTTAAATTAGACGGCAGCTTATATTCAGTTGTTGAATTTGGTGAAAACAAGACAGCCCGCGCAGCAGCAAAGGTTTGGGCTAAATTAAAAGGGGTAGATAACAAAAGATCTATCGAAAAAACATGGAATAGTGGTGAAACCATTTATCCTGTGCGTGTAGAAAAAAGAGCTTTCCAGTTTTTATACAAAGACGAAAGTGGCTTTAACCTAATGAACAATGAGACTTTCGAGCAAATTGCATTAAGTGAAGAAATGATTGACGCGCCGCAGTTTTTAAAGGACGGCGCTGAAGTTTTTGTATTTATCAATACCGAAACCGATCAAGCCATTGGTGCAGAATTACCAGAAAAGATTGTTGTAAAAATCACGTATTGTGAGCCAGGATTAAGAGGCGATACTGCAACAAGAGCCCTAAAAGCAGCAACTGTTGAAACAGGGGCCACTGTAATGGTACCTTTGTTTGTGGAAGAAGGTGAGTTAATCCGCGTAAATACCAAATCTGGTGACTACGTAGAAAGAGTAAAAGAATAACATTTAACGTTAATAAATAAAAAAGGGGAAAATTGAATTTTCCCCTTTTTTTGGCAAAAAATGCCTATTTTGCCCCCGAAATTGATCAAAATAACCCCAATTTACCCCAAAAACCGTAAAAATGGACTTAAAGCAAATTCACGAATTAATCAAAATTGTCAATAAAAGTAACATTGGCGAAATCAGTATAGAAGATAAAGATGGTAAAGTTACCATCAAGCAAAAAGAGGAGGCTGCGGTTACGTATACCGCTGCACCTAGCCAAGCTGTATATGCACCAGCTCCTGCTGCTGCACCAGCGGCTGCTCCTGCAGCAAGTGCGCCAGCTCCTGTTGCCGCTCCAAAGGCTGACAATCTTATTACAATTAAGAGCCCTATGATTGGTACTTTTTACAGAAGACCTTCTCCAGATAAGCCATTGCTAGCTGATGTGGGTACTGATGTTTCTGCTGGTAAAGTGGTATGTATTATTGAAGCGATGAAGCTATTTAATGAAATCGAAAGTGAAATTTCGGGTACCATTGTTAAAGTGCTCGTTGAAGACGCAAGTCCAGTAGAGTTTGACCAGCCACTATTTTTGGTAGAGCCTAATAAATAAGAAGGTTCTTTCTTAAACTTTAAATTCAAAAGATGTTCAATAAAATATTGATTGCCAATAGAGGAGAGATTGCACTTCGGATTATTCGTACCTGTAGAGAAATGGGTATCAAAACGGTTGCCGTTTATTCTACTGCCGACAAAGATAGCTTGCACGTAAAGTTTGCTGACGAAGCTGTTTGTATTGGTAAGCCTAAAGGCGTAGATTCTTATTTAAATATTCCTCATATTATGGCTGCTGCCGAAATCACCAATGCAGACGCCATTCATCCTGGATATGGATTTTTAGCAGAGAATGCCAAGTTTGCCCAAATTTGTGCCGATCATGGCATTAAGTTTATTGGTCCTACGCCCGAAATGATCAATAAAATGGGGGATAAGATTACTGCCAAGGACACCATGATTAAAGCGGGTGTTCCGGTGGTGCCAGGTGGCAAAGGTTTATTAGAAAGTGTAGAGGAAGCGAAAACACTTGCCAAAGAAATTGGATACCCTGTTATTTTAAAAGCAACTGCTGGTGGTGGTGGTAAGGGTATGCGTGTAGTTTGGAATGAAGAAGAAATTGAAAAAGCATACACGTCTGCTAGACAAGAAGCCGCTGCTGCATTTAAAAATGACGGCGTGTACATGGAAAAATTTGTAGAAGAACCTCGACATATTGAAATTCAGGTAGCTGGAGATCAGTACGGAACGGTTTGTCATATGAGTGAGCGCGATTGTTCGATTCAGCGCCGTCACCAAAAATTAGTGGAAGAATCTCCTTCTCCATTTATGACACCTGAGCTGCGTAAAAAAATGGGGGAGGCCGCTATTAAAGCAGCCGCTGCTATCAATTATGAAAGTGTGGGTACCGTAGAGTTTTTAGTAGACAAGCACCGTAACTTCTATTTCATGGAAATGAATACCCGTATCCAGGTAGAACACTGTGTTACAGAAGAGGTTATTAGTTTTGATTTGATTAAAGAGCAAATTAAAATTGCAATGGGTGAAAAAATTTCTGGTAAAAACTACGAACCACAAATGCACGCCATAGAGTGTCGTATTAATGCCGAAGATCCTTATAACGATTTTAGACCTTCACCCGGAAAAATTACAGTACTCCATACCCCAGGTGGACATGGTGTGCGTGTCGATAGCCATGTGTATGCTGGTTATGTTATTCCGCCGTATTATGATTCTATGATTGGTAAACTCATTACCGTTGCACAAACACGTGAAGAAGCCATTGATACCATGTATCGTGCCTTGTCAGAATATGTGATTGAAGGCGTTAAAACAACCATACCTTTTCATTTGCAACTGATGCAAAATGAAGATTTTAGAAAAGGTAATTTTACCACTAAGTTTTTAGAAACTTTCACGATGAAATAAAAAAAATCCCTTACAATTTGTAAGGGATTTTTTTTTGAATACGATATGAACTATTGTCCACCACCACGCTGTGGTCTGTTCTTTCTCATTTCTTCGTAGAAATCATCTACTGCTTTAATTTGATCGTCCGTTAAAGGGATGGCCTTTAATTTCTTTTTACGCTCGTCGGCAGTTTCTTTTTGTTTAGCCGCTCTTTCGTCTTCAGATAAATCACGAAGTCCACGACCTTGTGTTTGCACCCATAATTGAATTTCTAAAACCTTATCTGCTTCTGAATCAGATAATTTTGTTTTCTCCATTAATTGTGGCTTCATGCGTTGTTTCATCATTTCAAGCATTTGAGCAGGGTCCATTTGCTGACCACCACCAAAACCTTGTGCCATAACACTTGTTGATGCGATGCAACCAACAATGGTTAAAAGTGCGATTATTTTTTTCATAATTTAATTATTTAAGTTTTGTTAAGATAGTATTATATTTTTTGTTGCTTTTATTTTTTCGGCCAACCTTATTATTTAGTCGGTACGCTTATCTTAAAAATAACATTTCTCTATACTTTGGTAAGGTCCATTTATCGTCATCTACTAGGTGTTCTAGCTTGTCTACATGGTAACGGATTTCATCAAAAAATGCTGATTTAACATCCGCTTCATATGCAATTGCTTTTTTTCTAGTGTCTTCGATATTATTGGCAACTTTTCTAGCTTCTACCATTGCATTTACCTGCGTGTAAATAACCTGAACGTGCTTGCTAACCTGTTGTAATAAATCGGTTTGGCTTGCATACGTATCTGCGCCAAGGCCAGCTGCTTTTAATCCAGCAATATTGGTAGATAATTTATTTTGGTAGCTGATGGCTGCAGGTAAAATATGGTTGATGGCTAAATCCCCCATGATACGCGCTTCTATTTGCACTTTTTTAATATATTTTTCTAGTTCAATTTCATGTCTTGCTTCAAGCTCTACATGCGTGTAGACATGATTTCTTTCAAATAAATCCTTTGCTTTTTTAGTAACCATCGCATCCAGTGCAACAGGTGTTGTTTTTAAATTAGGAAGTCCTCTGCGTTCTGCCTCCGCGTGCCACTGATCGCTATAGCCATCACCTTCAAATAAAACAGCTTTACTTTCTACAATGTATTTTTGAATCACTTGCATAATGGCGATTTCTTTTTTGTCGCCTTTTTCTACAAGACCATCCACATCTGCTTTAAATTGCTTAAGTGTATCTGCAACAATGGTATTTAAAACCGTCATAGAAATAGCACAGTTCGCAGAAGAACCTACTGCTCTAAATTCAAATTTGTTTCCTGTAAAAGCAAAAGGAGATGTACGGTTACGATCGGTATTGTCTAATAATAATTCAGGAATACTTCTGTGTAAATCGAGTTTTAATATCGCTTCGTCCTGCTCGTCAAACTTATTGCCCACGCGGGTTTCAATGTCATCTAATACTTTCGCTAAATATTGTCCCACAAAAACAGAAATGATTGCAGGAGGTGCTTCGTTGGCACCAAGTCTGTGATCGTTTGGTGCAGATGCAATGGCAGCGCGTAGGATATCGGCGTAGTCATGAACGGCTTTAATGGTGTTTACAAAGAAGGTCAAAAACATGAGGTTTGTTTTTGGCGTTTTACCTGGTGCTAATAAATTAACCCCAGTGTCTGTTGCTAAACTCCAGTTGTTGTGTTTACCACTTCCATTAATACCCGCAAATGGTTTCTCGTGAAACAGTACCACTAGTTTATGACGCTTTGCAACACGGCTCATGATGTCCATTAAAAGTGTGTTGTGGTCAACCGCAATATTTACTTCTTCAAATATCGGTGCGCACTCAAATTGAGCTGGTGCTACTTCATTATGACGCGTACGCAGTGGAATGCCCAGTTTGTAAGACTCTTGTTCAAAGTCTCTCATAAACGCATATACGCGCTCTGGGATCGATCCAAAGTAATGATCTTCTAATTGTTGTCCTTTAGCAGGAGAGGCGCCGTATACGGTTCTTCCGCACTGTACTAAATCGGGTCTTGCATTGGCAATGGCTTCGTCAATTACAAAATACTCTTGTTCCCAACCTAATGTAGGGGTTACTTTGGTGATATTTTTATCGAAATAATGACAGACGTCGATGGCTGCTTTATTAATGGCTTCTACTGCTTTTAATAAAGGCGCTTTATAATCTAAAGACTCACCTGTGTATGCCACAAATAAGGTAGGAATACAAAGTGTTTTACCTTGTCCAATTTCAATAATAAATGCGGGTGAAGATGGGTCCCATGCCGTGTAACCTCTTGCTTCAAAAGTAGCGCGTAGTCCACCACTTGGAAAAGAAGAGGCGTCGGGTTCTTGTTGAATCAGTGCAGCGCCATCAAACTCTTCGATTGCGGTACCATCACCTTTTAATGTAAAAAATGAATCGTGTTTTTCGGCAGTAGTTCCAGTAAGTGGTTGGAACCAGTGCGTATAGTGTGTTACGCCTTTACTTTCGGCCCATGCTTTAATACCAATGGCAATTTGATTGGCCATGGTGCGGTCAATTTTTTTACCACCTCTAATACTCGTCATTAAACTTTTATAAGACTCGTCGGTAAGGTACTCTCTTGCTGTTTTTAAAGTAAAAACGCTAGAATTAAAAATGCCGGTAATTTTTGCACTTGCAGGAACAGTGGTTTGATTGTTTTTCAAATCACGAATCGCATCAAAACGTAATGACATATAAATTGTTTTAATATGAATTAAAACATAAAGGTACCCGCTCTTTTGATGGTATTTCAGCATAATAATCAACAAAAAATCCCCCAAATTCGCATTTGAGGGACTCCGATTGCTTACTTAACCTTCTAAATTTAAACTTTTGCTGTTTTTACCGTTTTAATAATTCGTGCTGCAACCTTGTATGGATCAGCTGCAGAGTTTGGACGACGATCTTCGAGCCAGCCTTTCCAACCTTTTTCTACTGCACCAATTGGGATACGAATAGAAGCACCTCTATCAGATACACCAAAAGAGAAATCATGGATCGAAGCGGTTTCGTGTTTGCCGGTTAAACGTAAATGATTTTCTGCGCCATATACATCGATATGTTCTTTAACAAATGGGCGGAATGCTTCACAAATAGTTTCATATACTTCACGCTTACCGCAAGTTCTTAATGTTGTGTTGGAGAAGTTTGCGTGCATACCAGAACCGTTCCAATCCAGTGTGCCAAGTGGTTTACAATGCCAGTTAATAGATACACCATAGGATTCACCAATTCTTTCTAATAAATAACGTGCCACCCAAATCTGGTCGCCAGCTTCTTTAGCACCTTTTGCAAAAATTTGGAATTCCCACTGACCAGCGGCTACTTCGGCGTTGATACCTTCTACGTTTAAACCTGCTTCTAGGCATATATCTAAATGTTCTTCTACTATATTTCTGCCAAATGCATTGTTAGCACCCACCGAGCAGTAGTAAGGTCCTTGAGGGCCAGGATAACCACCTTCTGGAAAACCTAAAGGCTTATTGGTATTTGGGTTCCACAGGAAATATTCTTGTTCAAATCCAAACCAGAAATCATTATCATCATCTTCGATGGTTGCACGGCCATTTGAAACGTGCGGGGTGCCATCTGCATTTAATACTTCACACATTACAAGGTATGCGTCTTTGCGTCCTGGATCTTTACATATAAACACCGGCTTTAAAAGACAATCTGAAGATCCGCCAAGCGCTTGCTCGGTAGATGAGCCATCAAAGCTCCACATGTCACAATCTGCTAATTTTCCACTAAAGTTTTTTTCAATTTTAGTCTTACTTCTTAAAGACTGGGTAGGCTTGTAACCATCTAACCAAATGTACTCCAATTTCGATGCTGACATGTCAGTGTTTTTGTATTATAAAATTAAATATATTAATCAAAGTGCTTATTTCTTCGATTATTTAGCAAAAATAAGCCTTACTTAATAATATTTATATTTATTTATCAATAGATATTTACAAATACACTTAAAATATTAACATAATAAATTTAATTAATATTTAAAATAGATGGAATGCTAGGTTTTTCTGTAAAGTATTGAATTACACATTTTAGGGTTCTTAATGTTGGTAATTCAGCAAAACAATTAGGAGTCGCTATCTTAACTTCGCAGCATCATGGAAATTACAGTAGAAACCGCCCAAAAACTTCGCCTTACTGCCGAAGAATTTGAACTCATCAAGCAAAAATTAGGTCGAACGCCCAACTTTACAGAGCTCTGTTCTTTTAGTGCCATGTGGAGTGAGCATTGTAGTTATAAAAACTCTATCAAATGGCTCAAAACATTACCACGTGATGGAGGAAGAATGCTTGTGGCTGCTGGTGAAGAAAATGCGGGGCTCATGGATATGGGTGGCGGCTTTGGTGTGGTATTTAAAATTGAAAGTCATAACCACCCAAGTGCACTAGAGCCTTTTCAGGGAGCAGCTACTGGTGTTGGTGGTATTCAGCGTGATATTTTTACGATGGGTGCTCGTCCTATTGCGTCATTAAATAGTTTGCGTTTTGGAAATTTACAAGATACCAAAACACAGCGCTTGTTAAAAGGTGTGGTGCATGGCATTGGACATTACGGTAATTGTTTTGGTGTGCCAACTGTGGGTGGTGAAGTTTATTTTGAAGATTGCTACCATACCAATCCACTTGTGAATGCCATGAGTGTTGGTATCATGAAAGCAGGTGACATGATTTCTGCAACTGCCGAAGGTATTGGTAACCCCGTATTTTTTGTAGGAAGTGCAACGGGTAAAGATGGTATTGGGGGTGCAAGTTTTGCATCTGCAGATATTACTGCTGATAGTGTAGAAGAATTACCAGCAGTGCAAGTAGGAGATCCATTCCAAGAGAAAAAATTATTAGAAGCTTGTCTAGAGCTTATTCATACCGGTGCTATTGTGGGTATGCAAGACATGGGTGCTGCAGGTATTATTTGTTCTACGGCAGAGATGAGTGCTAAAGGTGGCGTTGGTATGCGCATCGATTTAGAAAAAGTACCTACACGTCAAAAAAATATGAAGGCTTGGGAACTACTTTTAAGTGAGAGCCAAGAGCGCATGTTAATTGTAGTTGAAAAAGGAAAAGAAGCATCGGTTTTAGAAATATTTGAGAAGTGGGATTTGTCTGCAAGTAATATTGGAGAAGTTACAGGCGATGGCATGTTAAATTTTTATATGAATGGCGTGCACGAAGCTTCGTTACCTGCACATGAACTCGTGTTAGGTGGAGGTGCTCCGCAGTACACAAGAGAATATACAGCGCCTGCTTATTTTTCAAAAATTGAAGCGTTTGATATAAATAGTATTGCTGATGTTACAAGTGTGCAGGAAACTGCACAGGCACTTGCAACGCTTCCAAACATTGCATCAAAGCGCTGGATATACACACAGTACGATAGTATGGTGGGTGCAGCAAATGCTTCTACCAATGCGCCAAGTGATGCGTCAATTGTACTTGCAAAAGGAACGGGTAAAGGCCTTGCCATGACCGTGGATTGTAACAGTAAATATGTTTTTGCAGATCCATACAAAGGAGGCATGATTGCCGTTGCAGAAGCAGCTAGAAATATTGTTTGTAGTGGTGGTGAGCCAATAGGTGTAACCAACTGTTTGAACTTTGGTAATCCATACGATCCAGAAGTGTATTATCAATTTGTAAAAGCAGTAACCGGTATGGGTGATGCTTGTCGTAAATTTAATACCCCGGTTACAGGTGGTAACGTAAGTTTTTACAACCAAAGTCCAGAAGGTCCCGTATATCCTACGCCAACCATTGGTATGGTAGGTATTGTAGAGGATATGACTGCTACCATGACGCTTAACTTTAAAAAAGAAGGCGACGTTATTGTTTTATTAGGTGCTCCGCAAAATGAGATTGGGTCTTCAGAATATGTACATAAATTAAAAAAAGTAGAATATTCTCCAGCACCTTATTTTGATTTAGATACCGAGTTTAACGTGCAACAATTGGTGGCATCTCTTATTAAAAATAAAGACATTGTAAGTGCACATGATATCAGTGAAGGCGGACTTGCCATTACACTTTTAGAATCTGGATTTACAAGTAATTTAGGTTTTGAGGTAGGCGCTGCGCCTGCAGGTTTTAGAACCGATGCCTACTGGTTTGGTGAGGCGCAAAGCCGCGTGGTGGTGAGTTGTGGAGCCGAACAGGTAGCTTTGGTTGAACAAGCCGCGGCAGCGGCGGGTGTTGCTTTTTCTGTTCTTGGAAAAGTAACAAGTTGCGCGGTAAAAGTTGGTGCAGAAAACTGGGGAACCATTGCTTCTTGGAAAAATAAATATGATACCGCTATCGAAAATTTGATCAAATAATTTGATCTAATCATTTAATTGTAGAGTAAGCACAATGACAATACATCCTTCAACAATAATCGTAACAGGCGCTGCAGGATTTATTGGATCATGTATGGCGGGCTATTTAAATACACTAGGTTATCATCACTTAATTTTAGTAGATGATTTTGGTGTAGAAGCAAAAAGAAAAAACTGGGAAGGAAAAATTTACGATCATATTGTAGAACGGTCTTCTTTGTTTGAGTGGCTGACAAGAACAGAAACTAAAATTGATGCTTGTATTCATTTAGGCGCAAGAACGGATACCACCGAGTTTGATTATGCAGTGCATGAAGCGCTCAATCTCGAATATTCTAAACAAATTTGGCAGTACTGTACTTCAAAAAATATTCCACTTATTTACGCCTCATCGGCAGCAACTTATGGTGCTGGTGAAAATGGCTATAACGACGCACATGAAGGCGTTGAAGCGCTTAAGCCATTAAATCCTTACGGCATTAGTAAAAATGAATTTGACAAGTGGGCGCTAGCGCAAACTACGGGTCCTGATTATTGGACAGGCTTAAAATTCTTTAATGTATACGGCCCAGGTGAATACCACAAGGGCCGTATGGCATCCGTCATTTTTCATGCCTTTAATCAAATTAAGCAAACAGGTAAAGTGCAGTTGTTTAAAAGCCATAAACCAGATTACAAAGATGGCGAACAGCTCCGTGATTTTATTTATGTCAAAGACGTGGTAAATGTTATTGGATGGATGCTGGAAACAATGCAGGATAAGAAATGGATCTCTACAAATAATGGGCTCTACAATTTAGGAACAGGAGAGGCTAGAAGTTTTATAGATTTAGTAAGGGCCACTTTTGCTGGGTTAGCATTAGAATCCGATATCCAGTTTATTGATATGCCACTTGATATTAGAGATACCTACCAATATTTTACGGAAGCCAACATGGAAAAACTAAAGTTGGCGGGCTACAAAACAGGCTTTACGAGTCTCGAAGATGGGGTACAGGATTATGTGGTCCATTACCTTCAAAAAGGACTTATTTATTAACCTGTTTATTCACATTTTCAACTATTTTTTAGATTCAAGACGTAAACGCTTTGCGGGTCTTGTTAATTAATGTAGGTTTGTATGACCTCTAATAAATTTCCCTTTTTTAATCAGGTCAAATCAATGTTAACCATGTAAAAGTGGAGTGCACAATAGTTCTGCTATTGCGTGCATTTTATTTTTATAACTAGATGAATTTAATTTATGGCAAAGTACATTTTTGTTACGGGCGGCGTTACAAGTAGCTTAGGAAAAGGAATTATTGCAGCATCGCTCGCAAAATTATTGCAGTCTAGAGGACTCACAGTAACCATTCAAAAGTTTGATCCATACATCAACGTGGATCCGGGTACCTTAAATCCCTACGAACATGGAGAGTGTTATGTTACCGAAGATGGTGCAGAAACAGATTTAGATCTTGGTCACTACGAACGTTTTTTAAATATCCATACCACACAAGCCAATAACGTAACAACGGGCCGTATTTATCAAACCGTTATTAATAAAGAAAGAGCTGGAGATTTTTTAGGTAAAACAGTACAAGTAGTGCCGCATATTACCGATGAAATCAAGCACCGCATGAAGCTGATTGGTGAAACTGGTAAGTATGATATTATTTTAACTGAAATTGGTGGTACAGTTGGTGACATTGAAAGTTTACCATTTATTGAAGCGGTGCGTCAATTACAGTGGGAGCTTCCTGAAGAAGATGTAATGGTGGTGCACCTTACACTTATTCCTTATTTACGTGCTGCTAAAGAATTAAAAACAAAGCCTACGCAACACAGTGTAAAAATGCTGAGTGAAACAGGGGTTCATCCGGATATTATTGTTTGTAGAACAGAGCAGCCATTAAATGATGAAATAAAGAAAAAAATTGCACTGTTCTGTAACGTAAAGCAAGGCTCTGTTATAGAGGCGATGGACGCTTCCACTATATACGAAGTGCCACTTTTAATGCTTCGTGAAAAACTCGATTTAATTTGTTTGAAAAAATTAAATATCAACGGATATGGGGCGCCTAATTTAGATAAGTGGAATGTTTTTTTACAAAAACTAAAAAATCCAAAATCTGAAGTGCGTATTGGTTTGATTGGAAAATATATTGAACTACAAGATGCTTACAAATCTATTTTAGAAAGCTTTATTCATGCAGGTGCGCCTAATGAGGTTAAAGTAAAAGTAGTGAACGTACATAGTGAGCATTTAACGCAGGAAAATGTTGCTGAAAAATTAGAAGGCCTCGATGGTTTATTGGTAGCACCTGGTTTTGGTAACAGAGGTATCGAAGGAAAAATTCATGCCGTACAGTATGCAAGAGAAAATAATTTACCATTTTTTGGTATTTGTTTAGGTATGCAAATGTCCGTAATCGAATATGCAAGAAATATACTTGGTTTATCGGATGCACATTCTACCGAAATGAATGCGACTACTTCCAATCCAGTTATAAATATGATGGAAGAGCAAAAGAAAATTAAAATGATGGGAGGGACGATGCGATTAGGTGCTTATCCATGTGATATTACACCTGGAACTTTGGCACATAAAATATACGGCACAACTTCTATCACAGAGCGACACCGTCACCGTTATGAATTTAATAATGATTATTACGATGCTTTTATAAATGCCGGACTTGTTGCAAGTGGCAAGAATCCTGAAACTGGTTTAGTGGAGATCGTAGAACTTCCTAACCATCCATTCTTTATTGGTGTGCAGTATCACCCAGAGCTTAAGAGTACTGCTGAAGTACCTGCGCCACTTTTTGTTAGCTTTTTAGCAGCTGCAAAGCGCTATCAGGCCTCAAAAGCGGTCAAATAACCTTAATTTTTAATAGTCGGGGCAATGATTCTAGGTTTCAACTAGTACCTTTGACCTTCAATAAATACACGTATGAAGTCTGATAAGAATTCGCTCATAGGATTTGTTTTGTTAGGTATCTTGTTTTTTTCCTATTTCTGGTATACCAATCAACAACAAACTGCTTTGGTTGCCTTCAAAAAACAACAAGAAGATTCTATTGCTAAAGTGCAAGCAAAACTTGTAAAGCCGCAAGATGTTGTAGCAGCTAAAATTGATTCTTTACAAAGAGATTCCATAGCTAAAATTGCGACTGCAGGAAATTTTGCAGAGGCCGCACTTGGTAAAGACACAACGTTAACAATTGAGAATGAATTAATCAGTGTTGTATTAACCAATAAGGGCGGTCAAGTAAAAAGCGTAAGTTTAAAAAAGTACACAATTTCGGATACCGCTGCTGTTACGCTTGTTCAACAAAATCAAATGGGTTATGCAGTGAACACTGCAGACAACAAAACAGCACTAACTTCTGATTTATATTTCACGCCGTCAACAATTACTAAATCATCAGACGGGTCTTCTTCTATCAAATTTATTATCGCATCGGCTACTGGTACTTCTATTATTCATACCTATACGCTGCATCCAAATTCATATGCGCTAGATTGGGATATTGAATTAGTAGGGGCCAATCAATTATTAACGGCTGGTGTACTTAATTTTAAATGGTTGTCCGAAACCAATCAACTTGAAAGAACGGCCGAATATGAAAGACAGATGTCCAATATTTGTTTTTCTGAAGGAAACGAGTTCGATTATATATCAGCGAACAACGAAAAAACTTTTGAAAAGCCAGTACAGTGGGTAAGTGTGGTGCAGCAGTTTTTTAATACGACCCTTATTGCAAAAAACAGTTTCAATTCAGGTGCTGTAAACTGGTCTCGCTATACCGATAGTTCTAGTAAGCTTGCTAAAACAGAAACCAATTTACAAATCAAACTGCCACAGGCGGCAACCAGTAAAGTGGCGCTTCAATTATTTGCAGGTCCTTCCGATTTTGAAATTCTAAAAAAGCAAGCGCCAGAAATGGAGCGTATTGTTAATTTGGGAAGAGACATGTATTCTTTTGTACGTCCTATTAACAAGTATATTATCATGCCGGTTTTTGATTTCTTCGCTGGCTTCGTTTCAAATTATGGTTGGGTAGTATTGTTACTTACATTATTTATTAGACTTGTTACTTCTCCTTTAACCTATAGCAGCTATTTGAGTGGTGCTAAAATGAAAGTTTTAAAGCCGGAGCTTGATACCATCAAGAAAAAATTTGGTGATGATCAGCAAGGATTTGCGATGGAGCAAATGAAATTGTTTAGAGAAGCCGGTGTAAACCCGCTAGGTGGTTGTATTCCAGCGCTTCTTCAAATTCCTATTTTCTTTGCCCTCTATAGTTTCTTTAATTCCCATATCGCATTAAGGGGTCAGGCTTTTTTATGGAGTAAAGATTTATCAAGCTATGACGTTATTGCTACGCTTCCTTTTAGTATTCCATTAGGCTTTGGAGATCATATCAGTTTGTTTACCATTACAGCGGTTTTAACGAGCTTTTTAATTTCTATTTATAACATGAGCATGACGCCTACGCAGGACAATCCGGCGCTGAAGTATATGCCTTATATTTTCCCTTTCATGCTATTGTTTATTTTCAATAGATTACCATCGGCATTAACATGGTACTATACGGTTTCAAACATTGTTACCCTTGGGCTGCAATTTGTGATACAAAATTATATTATCAATCATGATAAGATTTTAGCACAGATGGATGAAAAGCGAAAAACGCCAAAAGCAAAAAGTAAATGGCAAACACGTTTTGAACAAATGCAGCAGAGTCAAAAAAAGTTACAAGACTTAAAAGATAAAACGCCTAAGAAAAAATAAACTAAAAGCCCTGCTGTAATGAGTAGGGCTTTTTTTAAACGCGCATTATTTGAAAGCATTTATATCAATATTATTTCTTTTTTTGACTTGTCATATGGCTACCGCGCAGCAGCGTATTGTGGCAGAGTGTACGGTGGTCTATAAAGTGGAATCACAAGACGCTTCTGATGCAAGTATGCGTCAGAAAGCAACTAAAACGGTATATATAAAAAGTAACAATGCCCGTATCGATCTTGTTGCGCCAAGCTATACGCAATCGACAATATATAATAAGACAACGGCAACAGCTTCAGTGTTACGTTCTTTTGGAGAAGATAAATACATGACGCCTTTAAATACTAAACAGTGGCGTAGCATCAATGCTGCGCTGGATAGTATTCAAATACAAATTACTGGTGATTCTGCTACCATTCTAGATTATTCATGTAAAAAAGCAGTAATGAAATTAAAAGATGGAACCCTTGTAACAGTTTATTTTACCGCTGCAATTATACCTTCTGTAAGAGAGTATGAATATATGTTTAAAGATATTCCTGGTTTTGTACTAGGGTATGAAATGATAGATGCAGCTGGTATAAAAACTGCATTTAGAGCCACGCAAATTAATTTATACAATCCAGTATCCGCATCGAAGTTTGATATACCCACAAAAGGTTATCGAATCATTGAATTAGAATAAAAAAAATCGGAGCGTTTTAGTCAATGTAGATAGAAATGTAGATAGAAACGTAGATAAATAGGCGCCAATAAATTAATTGGAAGCTGGACTAGGTGTCTTAAACTTAGGCACTTTTACCTTAAACTTGTAAGGAAATACAAAAGAACTGTTTCCGTTATCAAAACGAAGCATAGAGTTCATTTCTGCATTCGTATTTCCTTTTGATAGTCCTAAAGTTTGGATGCTTTTGTATTGCATTGTAGACTTAAGGGAGCTATAGGATAAGCTTTTAGAATTAAGTAAGTTTAAATTTTTGAGGGTAAATTTTGATTGTTTACCTCTCTTTTCGGTAGAGATACCACTTAATGTAAACGCAGCATGGCTTAATTGTACCCCTATAAATAGAGTCACAGCTAGGGTTAGTGTAAATATGATTTTGCTACGTTTCATTATTGCAAAGATATGTAATCTTAATTGTTTCACAATTACCAAATCCTTAATAGAACAGATATGTTCATAAATTGTTGCCTGGAATGTTGGAAAAACTTGAATTTTGCTCTATTTTAGGTTAATTCCTTCCAAAAATGAGCCAAAATAGATACCAAGAAGACCGGGAATCCCTCAAAGAGCTGCTCCAGCAGTACCGGAATCTCAAGCTTGGTCGTCAGCACCGATTCCTGGAGGAGGATTCTTTTTTACGCATCATCGACTATTTCGACGAAAAGGACAATGTAAAAGAAGCGCTGGAAGCTGTCGAAATTGGTCTATCTCAATTCCCCTTTGCCTCGGCACTCATGGTTAAGAAGGCCGACTTACTCATTGTCGATAAAAGGTATCTTGAGGCTATTGATATCCTGGAAACATCAGAACTCTATGACAACTCAGATATTGATTTGTATATTTTGAAAACGGATGCTTATTTGGCACTCGATCAACCAGAAAAAGCTGCAGCGCTTTTGGAAGCAGCGATACAAAAATTTGAAGGTGATGAAAAAGTGGATCTTCTTTTTGAGTTAGCCGATGTATACGATGATTATGAATCTTTCGAAAAAGTTTTTGATTGTTTAGTACTTATTTTAGAACAAGAGCCTGCTAATGAGGAAGCACTGTATAAAATTTGTTTTTGGACAGACTATACAGGACGTAACGAAGAGAGTATCAACCTGCATCAAAAAATAATTGATCAACTACCATACAGTGAGCTAGCTTGGTTTAATTTGGCAGCAGCTTATCAGGGTTTAAAGTTGTACGAAAAATCAATTGATGCCTATCAATATGCAGTTGCTATAGATGATAAATTCGATTATGCATACCGGAATATGGGCGATGCGTATTTACGTTTACGTAAGTACAAAGAAGCCGTTGAAGTACTAGAAAAAGTAGTTGCATTAACGAGGCCTGAAGATGTTATTTATGAAGCTATTGGTCATTGTTATCATAAATTGGGGAAGATCGCTCAGGCGAGATTTTATTATAAAAAAGCAGTGCATTTAAATCCCGACGATAGTAAACTCTATTACAAAATTGCAGTGACTTATATGTTGGAGAAGCAGTGGCAGCCAGCTGTTAAGCAACTTGAAAATGCAATGCGCATGCACCGTGCTATAACAGAATATAATTTAGCCATGGGCGAGTGCAAAGCAAATCTTGGTCAATTTAAAGAAGCAGTGCATTACTTTGGTGTTGTTGTAAAACACAAACCTAAAAATGTTTCGGGCTGGGAGGCATTGATTAATTGTCTGCTAACTGCAGAATATTTTGATGAAGCACTTCTGCAAAGTAAAAATGCATTTGTCGCTACCGATCATAAGCCTGTATTTTTATTCTACCACAGTGCCATTTTATTTATTATTGGTAAATCAAAAGATGGTTTGATCTTATTAGAGCAAGCCATGGTAGCTGCGCCTAAGCTATTGAAGAAATTTATAGATATTAGGCCTTCCATTCTTCAAAATGCCCAAGTCGTGGATGTTATCGCTAGGTTTAAACGTCGACGAAAAATTTAGGACGATCAGCACCCACCTTCTATAATCGGCCTTAAAAAGTCATTTGTTTAACTTATTTTTGCATTTCAGTTAAAATTAGAACTATGAATTTTAATTTATCACAGATTCCAGTGCGAACCGCGCAGCCAAGAACTTCGGGTTTAACCATGATCATGGATAAGGGTTTAAGTATTAATGAAGTGCATAATTTTATGAGTGTAGGAGGCCCACATTCTGATGTTGTTAAATTAGGATTTGGAACCTCTTTTGTTACGCCAAATCTCAAGCAAAAAATAGAAGCTTATCAATCTTATAATATTCCTCTTTATTTTGGGGGTACTTTATTTGAAGCTTTTTTAGTGCGTGGTCAGTTGGATGATTATATAAGTGTTTGCAAAGATTATGGCATCACATATATGGAAGTGAGTGATGGATCTATCAGTATACCGCACACAGAAAAATGTGGTTTAATTGAAAAGTTAGCCAAGCACTTTACTATTTATAGTGAAGTAGGAAGTAAGGACGCTGCTCATATTATTCCTCCTTACAAATGGATTGAACTCATGAAAGCAGAGCTTGAAGCTGGCGCAACCTATGTTATTGCAGAAGCGCGTGAGGCAGGCAATGTTGGTATTTACAGAGGAAGTGGAGAAGTGCGCGAAGGACTTGTTCAAGAAATTTTAACACAAATTCCTGAAGAAAAAATAATCTGGGAAGCACCTCAAAAGGCACAACAATTGTATTTCCTTGAATTAATCGGTTGCAATGTTAACCTCGGTAATATTCCACCTCATGAGATCATTGCCTTAGAAGCAATGCGCATAGGGCTTAGAGGCGATACTTTTGAATTGTACTTAAATAAGTAATCGAATTATGAAACGTTATGGACTCATTGGTTATCCTTTAACGCATTCATTGTCCGGGCAATATTTTACCAATAAGTTTTTTGAAGAAGGAATCGAAGATTGTATCTACGAAAAATTTTCAATTCCCTCTATTGCCGATTTGCATGATATTTTAAAATCCCATCCTGATTTGTGTGGGTTTAACATTACCATTCCTTACAAAAAAGAAGTGCTTGCTTTTTTAACAGAGCGTTCCAAGGCCGTTGAAGAAGTAGGGGCTTGTAATTGTGTTAAAATTGAGGATGGAAAATTAATTGGATACAATACCGATGTTATTGGATTTGAAAATTCATTGGTCCCTTTTTTAAAGCCTAGCCATAATCGAGCGTTGGTGCTAGGAACAGGTGGCGCTGCACTTGCCATTGTGTATGTGCTTCAAAAACTAGGGATTGATTTTAAGTATGTTTCGCGCACAGCTACTGGTGATCAGTTTACCTATGATGATTTAGATGCCTCTGTTATGGCAGCGTATTCGCTAATCATAAATACCACGCCACTTGGTATGTTCCCAAATATCGAAGCCTGTCCGGACATTCCTTATGCATTATTAACGCCTGCGCATCACTTGTTTGATTTAACCTATAATCCAGCAGCGTCCACATTTTTATCCAAGGGCAAAAAAATGGGTGCTACTATTCAAAATGGTCAACAAATGTTTGTTGAACAGGCCGAACAATCTTGGCGTATTTGGAATAGCTAATATTATTGAAGCGTTACTGTTTTTTTAAGCCTAATATCCCTAGAAGAACTTCCTATCATAATGGTAAAATCTCCTGGCTCAATAACCGTCTCCATTTTTTCATTCAGCATTTCAAAATCTTCGGGAAGAAGTGTAAGCTTTATGGTTTTAGATGCACCTGCTGCTAAATGAATTCTCTCAAATCCTTTTAATGCTTGAACAGGTCTAGCCACTGAAGCGATTTGATCCCTTAGGTACAATTGAGCTACTTCGTCGCCAGCAAGTTTGCCAGTATTAGTGATAACAAAAGAAACGGTAATTTTATCTCCTTTTTTTGCGGTTGGTTTATCAATCATTAAATTACTGTATTCAAATGTGGTGTAGCTAAGTCCATATCCAAAAGGAAATAATGGAAGGCCTGTAAGATTTTCATAATCATCACCACGCCCTGTTGGTTTGTGGTTGTACACAAGTGGAAGCTGTGCTTCGCTTACAGGAAATGTAATTGGTAGCTTTGCACCTGGGTTATATGCTCCTGAAAGTACTGCTGCCACTGCATGTCCGCCTTCTTCGCCTGGATACCAAACATCTACAATACTATTTACTTTATCTATCCAATTGCCCATGGTTACGGCGCTTCCACCAACAATCACAACAACAGTTGGGGTTCCGGTTGCTGCAACTCTTTGAATGAGTTGTTCTTGTTCGCCAGGTAATTGTAAAGAGGCTCTATCTCTAAATTCCCCTTCTTCTAAACCTACTACAACCACTGCTACTTTTGATTTTTTAGCTACAGCAACAGCTTCATTTATTTTTTCTTCTATTGTATTACTTATATCTACGTTCCAAATTAATTTGATGGTTGAATTACCATTTGGTTCTTTAAATTCAACTCGAATCGGATAATTGTTTCCTGCAGTAAAGTTGTAATCAACGAGGCTCGTATGAAAGCTTTGCTTATCCCAATTGTTAATGATGAGTTGATTGTTGATGTATAATTTAAAGCCGTCGTTTCCAGATAGCCCAATTTTGTAGGTTCCTGTTTTAGGTGCTTTGATATTGCCCGTCCATTTTGCACAGAAAAATTCTGGTGTTATTGATGGGTCGGGCGTGGAAATGGTCCAATGAAAATTAATGGTTTTGTCAATTCTTTGTAGGGTAGGATTGTTTCCGAATTCTACGCCATTAAAATATTGTGCAGAAAGTCCTTCTTGCGTTTGATTACCTTGCGTAGTCCACAAATATTTACTTGGTATGATGTTCCAGGTTTTATTATCTCGACCCGGACCAGCTGCAGTAATAATTTTATTTGCGCCATATTTTTGTAGCATTCCGTCTAGTATGCTTACTTTTTTGGTGCCCGGTCCACTATAACCGCCAAGTCTAGCTTCGGTGGCATCGGTGCCAATCAGGGCAATACTTTCTGTAGCAGTTGAAATGGGTAATAATCCATTTTTATTTTGCAATAAAACAATGGATTCTAGTGCCGCCTCTAATGCAATTTTTTTATGTGCAGCTTCAAAATTTGCTGATTCTGTTGCTTTAATATCGAGGTATGGTGTTTCAAATAATCCTAGTTCAAACTTTGCTCTTAGTACACGACTAACTGCATCGTCTAAACGTTCCTGATTGATTTGGCCATTTAAAAATGGTGGAATAAATAATTTGTAATGTTCTTGTGCTGTTTGAAATAAAACGTCAAGTCCATAATTGACAGCATTTCTTCCTGCGTCTGGATAATCTTTTGCTGTATAGTGTAAAACATTGGCGCCGCCAACGGCGCCAGCATCTGAAATCACAAATCCGTTAAAGCCCCATTGTTTTTTTAATAAATTGTTTAACAAATAGTCATTGGCGGTTGCAGGGCTTCCATTTACAGAATTGTAAGATGTCATGATAGATCTAGCGCCCGCTTTTTGTACCGCATCTTTAAAAGGAGGGTAGTGGATTTCAGATAAGTATCTTTCGTTCATGTCAATAGGGTAGCTGTCTCTTCCGCCATCGCCTACATTGGCAACAAAATGTTTTGGCGTAGCAATAATATTTTCATCTTCTAAAGTTTTCATGTAAGCCACACCCATTTTGCTACTTAAAAAAGGGTCTTCTCCATAGGTTTCTTCGGTACGGCCCCATCTAACGTCTGTTGCAATATTAATAACCGGAGAAAGTATTTGTCTAATACCTCTAATTTTTGATTCTTTTGCAATGGCTCCTGCTATAGCCTCCATGGTACTTGTTTTAAACGTAGCAGCTAGTCCAATGCTTTGAGGGAATATGGTAGAACCCTGTCTAACAAGGCCGTGTAGCGCTTCATCAAAAGGTAGCATGGGAATACCAAGTCTGGTACTATCCATAAAAAACCGCTGTATGGCATTCACTTTTTTAGCAAGGCTTACAGCAGTTTCTGTTGCATTGTATTGTAACATTTGTTGTGCGCCTTCTGTGCCTGCAGATGCAGCACTTACTTGAAATCCAAACAGTCCATCTTTATATTTTGGGGCATCTCCTGGTTTGATGTCGCCAGGTATCATAAATAACTGCCAGAATTTTTCGGTAGGCGTCATTCTGTCTAGTAAATCTTTGACTCTTTCGTTGATGGGTGCCCTACTATTTTTATATAATGGAATGGTTTGCGCAATTGTTGTTGTACTAATGCATTGTATTAAGATTGCGCATGTGATACTGGAAACTATTTTGCGCGTAGCGAAATTTCTTTTGTTCATATTTAGTCTTGATAGTCGTTTAAAAAATTGATGAGTTGTTGCACTGCTTTTTTTCTGTGGCTAAATTTATTTTTTTCTGTAATATCCATATTTGCAAAAGTGATATCACTTCCTACTGGAATAAAAACGGGATCGTAGCCAAATCCATTTGTGCCATCTTGTGCATTAGTAATGTGACCTTCACAAATTCCTTCAAACTGAAATTCTTTTCCACCAATAATGAGTGAAACAACGGTTCTAAACCTTGCAGCTCTTGTTGGTTTGTCTTTTAGTTCTGCTAATAATTTATCAATATTGTCCTGCATGTTTCGTCCTTCTCCTGCGTACCTCGCCGATTTTACACCGGGCGCACCACCTAGTGCCTCCACTTCTAACCCCGTATCTTCGCTAAATACAGCTTGATTTGTGAGCTTATAAATGGTAGCAGACTTTTCGGTGGCATTGGCTTCTAGTGTATCATGTGGTTCTGGAATATCAATATCAATGCCCACTTCTTGCAAAGTAAAAATTTCAAATTTTTGATGGCTAAGGTGTTTGATTTCCTCTACCTTATTTTTATTATTGGTTGCAAAAATTATTTTCATCTACTACTTAATATTAAACGTTTTTTTAAGTGCATTCCAAAGTTTTCCTTTTTCTAGTTTTGCTGCTTCTGTTTTAACGAGCATTGATTGTAATGGTGCAGAAAATAAAAGGGTGCAATTGTCATATTGCTGTACTTGATACTGCGGTACTTCAAAAGGAAGTGCAATGCTTGCAGCGTTGATATCAAATAGGAGTAAAGTAGTAGGTTGAAGTTCTGTTTTTATTTGCGTGTATTTAACCGCCTGATTGGCTGTGTTTACAATGGCAACATCGCCCATATTTAGTTTGCATGCGGCGAGTATGGCTGTTAAAAATTGTAAGGATTCATCTGCAAGGTGAACCGCCGAACTGTCTTTTAATAAGATGGTTATCTTTTTTTGATTGTCACCTAAAAACCCAATTGGATTTATTGTTAGCACCTCCTCAACAGCGGGAGCAATAGCTGCGCTCTTTTGTGTTTCAGTGGTTATAGACCGTTTGCTGCTCTCTTTAGCATCTACTAAAACAAGGTCATCTTTATATAAAGAGGCTATTACAAAGGGCGGAAGCAAATTATTTTCAGAATTCATGGCAGTTTTGCAATATTAACGATTGTTAGTTTTCATTTTTTTTGTTTCTTTGCACCAAATATAAAACTATGGCAGCAGCACTTGACGTAAAGATTGAAAAAGTTCAGCACAGTAGGTTAGCAAATACAACGCTCGAAAATATTCCTTTTGGTCGTGTTTTTACAGATCATATGTTTGAGGCTGACTATATTGATGGTGTTTGGACGAACGTGGTGATTAGGCCCTATCAAGCACTGCAATTTGATCCTTCTTTGGCTGCGCTACATTATGGGCAATCTATTTTTGAAGGCGTTAAGGCCTATAAGAGTAATGCTGGTGAGGTTCATATTTTCAGACCTCAAGATAATTTTAGAAGATTCAATATTTCTGCAGCGCGTATGTGTATGCCCGAAGTGCCTGAAGCGATTTTTATGGAGGGTATGCGCCTTCTTATTGATATGGATAGAGATTGGGTTCCCGCGATGGCAGATCACTCTTTATATATCAGACCCTTTATGTTTGCGACCGATCCAGTTATTGGCGTAAAACCTTCTGATAATTATAAGTTCATGATTTTGTTAAGTCCTACAGGGCCTTATTATAGCACACCAATGAAAATCTATGTAGAAGAAACCTACACTAGAGCTGCTCCGGGTGGCGTTGGTTTTGCAAAAAATGCGGGTAATTATGCGGCAAGTATGCTTGCTACACAAAAAGCAAAAGAGGCAGGTTATGATCAAGTATTATGGACCGATGCTTTTGAACATAAGTATTTGCAAGAAGTAGGTACGATGAATGTATTTTTTGTGGTAGGCAACAAAATAGTAACGCCTGAACTTACAGAAGGAACTATTTTGGAAGGTGTAACAAGAGACAGTGCCATTACGGTTTTGAAAGAGATGGGCATGGAAGTGCAAGAGACAAAAATAACCATTGATGAATTAATCGCTTCTCAAAAACAGGGCCTTTTACATGAAGTGTTTGGCACTGGAACGGCTGCTACAATTTCTAAAATTAAAGAACTACGCTATAAAGATTATAGCATGCATTTTGATACAGATAAGGCAGGCGTTGCCAAAGAATTAAAAGATAGACTCACTGCCATCAGGTATGCGACCGCACCAGATACCCACCACTGGTTATTTAAAGTTTAATAAACTGTTTGAGTAAATAGTTTTTTCCTGCTTTAATCACTGCAACATAAGCGCCTGCTTTTAAGTACGGTACTT
Source organism: Chitinophagaceae bacterium (assembly GCA_947459295.1). Classification (GTDB taxonomy): domain Bacteria; phylum Bacteroidota; class Bacteroidia; order Chitinophagales; family Chitinophagaceae; genus Sediminibacterium. Next base: position 6,278 of record CANHCY010000015.1, on the reverse strand, counting down.
CTATCAATGCAATTCCGTTTTTACTTGCGGCAAATATTTTGCTTTGTAATAGTGTGCCATCGATACTATGTATGGATATTTGGTAAACTAACGTCTCTCTAAATGAATAACGGATTCCTAGTTGATTGTGTACAGGGTTGGGCGCAACAGTTGCCATAATGGGATCTTCTTGCCTTGGGGGTGGCGGTGGTCCAGTAATTTCAAAACGTTTCTCGCCAGCCGTTGTGCTGTCTGTGCTTATCTCAAAAGTATAACTACTATCCTGTATTATTTTTTGATACTTGTTTAATAGTTTATCATGTAGGTAGGCTGTCATATCACTTGCTATAACGTAAGCATTGCATAACAATCTGTATTTTCCAGTTTTGTTGGACTGTATACCTAGTGGAACAAAAAGGTTATTGGTAAAGGGTCTTGCATCTATGCAAAGCGCCATACTATCTCTTGAAATGGAATAAAGCGATATTTTATTTTCGTTTATTTTTTCTGCGTCCCATTTTTCAAATCGGCTACTAGCACTATCTAAACCCATAATCTCTAGTCTATCCAGTAGGGTATTTTCTTGCATGAGTGAAAAACTTATATGTGCGTATTCATTTTTGTAGCGGTTGGTATCTGGTGTTTCATTTTGATTGACCTTGGTTCTTTCTTCATAAAATAAATAACCTGCAGCTTCCGCTGTATTTTTAATAATAAAACCTTCTAGTTTTTGAATGACCCTTGGATGTCTAAACGCTCTAGCGGTATAATTACCAGTAGCGCCAAGGCCTGCATCCCAGTACCAGTAATACTTTCCAATGCTGCTGCTACTTGATATTTTACTGATGTCTATTTTAGCGGGGTATGGGTTGCCGGTTAAATAATAGCGCGTTAATGGATGAGCCGGAAAGTCAATTTCGAGTGGCCCATGTTGAAGTGTTCCTGCCGCAATTATATTCACCCATGCGTCCTGTGTTTTTGTTTCTACAAAAGGCGTTTCGTTAATAATATTTGAATGATTGCTTGCATCTTTTGGGTACAACCAAATTTTAATAGCGCTGTTTGGGTCTAGGTAACTGCTGTCCATATTTGTGAAGGGCTTGTATATGAATTGCGTGATATGATTGGATGTACTATCTAAAAAATAAACAGATGGATGTTGATGTACAGCGCTGTCAAAGCCACTACCATGGCCATTTTTTCCTGTAATGGCAATACTATTTTTGAAACTTTGTAAACTTGAAATATTTGAAAAGGGTAGTGCTAAAAGTTTTGTTTGACCTTCCAATAAATGATACTTTTTATAAATGGTAGCGGGCCCTATCATTTTTGTGTTGTTGCCGGAGGGGTTAATTTGCGCAGTTGCTAGTAGTGTCAGATGTTTTGTTTGTATGCTGCCATTAAATAGGGTGACGCTATTTTCAATAATCAGTGAATCTAAAAATTGAACTTTATTTTTTGTATCAATTTGTAAATTAAAAATACGGTTGTGTTTAAAAACTCTCGGATGTATAATAGTGCTATCTTTTTCTATGTAAATACTTCCATGTGAAGCATCAATAGTACCAGCGCCTAAAAGTGTATTAGGCCAATACAGCAAGCCGTTTACAACAATGCTAGCAGTTGAATCTAGCTTTATGGTATTGGCAGTATTGGTTTGATTTGAAAATGCGTCACTAATAATAATTTGACGCCCATATTGCACTAGTACATGGGTGCTGCTATCTGGTACGGTGCCGCCACACCAATTGCTACCCTGTTGCCAGAATGCATTATTTGTACCTATCCATAAGCCATTATCTTTTACCTGAACACGTATCAAATTACTCGTGTCGGTACATGAAAATCGAGTGGCAATTCTTTTAAATAAAGTACTGCTTTGTAAGGTGCTAGATTGGTAATTGTAAACATTGTTATTACCTGTAGCTGGTTTAAATATAGCCGCAGTGTCTTCTTTGTAAAGCCAATGATAGCTTGTGTTTGATGAGTTGTTGCCGTATAATATTGTGGGTGCAAAACCTTTGCATATGATTTGATTTCCTATAACTGTGTTGTTTACAATTCCACTGTCTAATTGAAATACTATTTTTTTTAAACTGCTATTGATGCCATCCGATATTTCAATAATAGCGCTATCCATTCCGGCATTTGAATTGACTGGAATAAATGTTAGGGTTCTCGGATAAGAACGATTAGCTACCGTTTTCGTCGAAAACGGTAGGCCCAAAATTTCTCCCTGCATTGGAGGGGTCCTTAGCTTCCAAATGATTGTTTCGCTACTATCTGTTTGTGTTACACCTAAGGCCACAGAAGCTATGGCTACAGGCCGATTACAGCTATTAATGCGCAAGGTACTGGTGTCGATAAAAGCTGGTGCCACAGCGTCAATTTTTACTTGTAAAAAACGGGTGTTGCCGCTTAAAACTCCGTTGCAATAATTGAATGCGGCGTCTCTAATGGCGCTGGTATCGCAATTGATTTTAGGATACAAATTGAATCCATTTTTTACGAGGTCGCCATTTTTAATGAGGTATGAAAAATGCCATTCGTTGGTACCTGATCCTTTGGTGTATACAAGGTTTTTTGCACTGTCCGAAATAGTAGCCACCAAGTAAGGCGTAAAAGAATTATTGTTTAAAATGCAAGGTTCCGAAAAAATTATTTTTGCCGTCAGTGTATCGCCAGTTGTGTATGTTTTTGCTATAGGTGGAATGACTTCAAACACAGTGGGAGCGGTCTTGTCAGGCAAAGTAAGCGCTTTACAAATTAATTGTTGCAGCGCCATGCCATCATCATTTCCAATGTCATCTTTGTCTTGCCATTTTATAATAAGTTGTTCGCCAGGTTTCCAATTTAAATTAAATAGTGTGTCTTTTTTTTGTTGCTGATTAATGGTTAAAAGTCCATTGAGGGCTGCTGTTCCAGTGCTTGTTTGGACCGAATAAAAACTCAGTGCAGGATCTTTTTTTGTAACAGTATCTAATACATTATTTGTTGCGGATATTGTGTAGGAAAAGTTCCAAACGTTTGTTTTTCCGCTACCGCCTTTGCGCCACTGACCAGCTGTTAATTCAATTTCAAACTGTTCAATAATTGTAGGCGAAGTGTTGGTAAAACTCATGCCAAATACATAGTCTCCTGCGCTACTTGCAAGGCTACCAAGCCCTCTGATAGCAGCGTTTGCAGCTCCATTTGTAGGTCCGTAACTAAAAATACCACTGGTGGCATTGGAGCCTGCACTAGTGGTAAAATTGAGGGCTGCATTTGTGCCACTTGTTTGCGCTATAAATAAACCGGTTAAGCCTGTATGCAAGCTGCCTAAATAGTAGGGTCCCTTGCCCGTTATGCCACTTGCAAAACTGCTAGCCCCTGGTAAATTGGAAAAGTTTTGGGTATACACAAAGTTGATGGCCGGGTAGGGGTAACTACTGGGTCTGGTTGAAATTTGCGCGAAAACAACATTTGAGGCGCTGATTAGTAGAAAAGCGGCCAGCGTTATCATTGGCGCAAAGGCGTTCGCAAAAGAGTGCACAAAAGACAGCGCAAATGACGAATTCAGGCGAAACAAGCGAAAATTTAAAATAAGCATAAAAAGTGCCCTTATTTTTGGCTAGTCAATCTAAATCAATAAGATAGGATTGGTTTATTTGCTACCTAAATCAAGTATTTACTCCTTTTAGGCCCTCGTATTTGTACTGAAAACCAGTATTTTACGTCTAGTTTGAGAAAACTTTTTAAAACTTTTTGATTTTTCAGTTCCAGCCATTACCTTTGCCGTCCGAAATTTTAAACGGTTTAGAATGCCTACAATACAGCAATTAGTTAGAAAAGGTCGTGAAATTATCAAGGCTAAAAGTAAGTCTAGGGCTTTAGATGCGTGTCCGCAACGTCGTGGTGTATGTACCAGGGTGTATACGACAACGCCTAAAAAGCCAAACTCTGCCCTACGTAAAGTAGCGAAAGTGCGTTTGACAAACAAGATTGAGGTTATTGCCTACATCCCAGGTGAAGGTCATAACTTACAAGAACACTCAATCGTATTAATCCGTGGTGGTCGTGTTAAAGACTTACCAGGGGTACGTTACCACATTGTTCGTGGTAGCCTCGATACTGCAGGTGTTAAAGACCGTAAGCAGTCTCGTTCTAAGTACGGTACTAAAAAAGAAAAGGCTAAAAAATAGTCTCTAAAAAAATTATTACAAAAAAGCTAATAAGTAGATCACATGCGTAAAGCACAAGCCAAAAAATTACCCCTAGCTCCTGATGGACGTTTCAATGATAAATTGGTAACTCGTTTCATTAATAACTTAATGTGGCAGGGTAAAAAAAGTACTGCGATCAATATTTTCTATGATGCAGTAGACAAGGTTACTAAAATGACCGGTGAGGATGGATATGAAGTATGGAAAAGAGCCGTTGCCAACGTAACGCCTGCTGTTGAAGTACGTAGCCGTCGTATTGGTGGTGCTACATTCCAAATTCCTTCAGAAGTGCGTGCTGATCGTAAAATTTCATTGAGCATGAAATGGTTAATCCGTTACAGTCGTGAAAGAAATGGTCGTACCATGGCTGACAAGTTAGCAAACGAAATGTTGGCTGCTAGCAAGGGTGAAGGAGCTGCTTTCAAAAAGAAAGAAGACACACACCGTATGGCTGAGGCGAACAAAGCGTTCTCTCACTTTAAAATTTAAGAACAGACAAACTGCTTATATAAGCCCCAAACTTAGGTTTGGGGCTTTTTTTGTGCATAATTAATTAATAAATTACACCGGAAACCTTTTTCCAATCGGTATAATTATTACCTTTGCCGCCTCGAAAATTGAGGAACTGTTTCCTCAAGCAAAACTTAAAAAACAAGCACTATTATGGCTGACTTGAAATTTCAAAGAAACTTTGGTATCGCCGCACACATTGATGCTGGTAAAACCACTACAACAGAGCGTATCTTGCGCTACACAGGTATGATTCATAAAATTGGTGAAGTGCACGATGGTGCTGCTACTACCGATTGGATGGAGCAAGAAAAAGAAAGAGGTATTACCATTACTTCTGCTGCGGTTAGCTGCCAATGGAATTTTCCTACTGTAAAAGGTAAGGCGGATGCTAATACAAAAAGTTACTATTTCAATATCATCGATACTCCGGGTCACGTGGATTTTACCGTTGAGGTAGAGCGTTCTATGCGTGTATTAGATGGTTTGATTGCACTTTTCTCTGCAGTTGATGGGGTAGAACCACAATCAGAAACAGTATGGCGTCAAGCAAACCGTTATAAAGTTCCACGTATTGGTTTCGTTAACAAAATGGACCGTGCTGGTGCGGACTTTTTAATGGTAGTAAACCAAGTAAAAGAAATGTTAGGTGCTAAAGCAGTACCGCTTCAATTACCTATTGGTGCCGAAGATAATTTCACAGGTGTTGTGGATTTAATCAAAATGAAAGGTATCATCTGGCATATGGAAACAGAAGGTATGACTTTTGATGAAGTTGAAGTACCTGCTGATATGAAAGAAGACGTTGAATTCTGGAGACAGAATTTGATTGAAGCCGTTGCAGAATACGACGATAAATTAATGGAGAAATTCTTCGAAAATCCAGATTCTATTTCTGAAGACGAAGTACATGAAGCCATCCGTAAAGCTTGTATCGATTTAAGTATCGTTCCAATGATGTGTGGATCTTCATTCAAAAATAAAGGTGTACAAACTGCCCTTGATGCAGTATGTCGTTACCTGCCTTCTCCAGTTGATGTAGAAGATACGCAAGGTACAGATCCTGATACAGGTGCAATCATCACGCGTAAGCCGGATGCTAAAGAACCATTTGCTGCACTTGCATTTAAAATCATGACCGATCCTTTTGTGGGACGTTTAGCGTTCTTCAGATGTTATTCTGGTCACTTAGATGCGGGCTCTTATGTACTCAACGTACGTAGTGGTAAAAAAGAGCGTATCTCTCGTATCATGAAAATGTTTGCGAACAAACAAAACCCTGTAGACTTTATTGAAGCAGGTGATATCGCAGCTGCGGTAGGTTTTAAAGAAATCAAAACAGGTGATACTTTATGTGATGAGAACCATCCAATCACCCTAGAAAATATGTTTATTCCTGAGCCCGTTATCGCGGTAGCTGTTGAGCCTAAAACGCAAGCAGACGTTGATAAAATGGGTATGGCCATTGCTAAATTAGTGGAAGAAGATCCAACCCTTCGTGTAAACACAGACGAAGACACAGGTCAAACCATCTTAAGAGGTATGGGTGAATTACACTTAGAAATTATCATTGACCGTATGCGTCGT
>CANHCY010000014.1 GCA_947459295.1 Chitinophagaceae bacterium | reverse complement strand
TTGCCATGTCTTCTTATTTATAAGGTTTTGCCTGAGGCCCAAATAGGCCAAAGGGGTTAAATGGGCTGCAAAGGTAAGAATTGTAGGCTAAAAACAGCTCTATTATTTGCCAAAAGCGGCAATATTGCTACTAAAGATCTTTACGGCAATGGCTAGCAAAATCACTCCAAAGAACTTCCGAACGGCTAATAAACCGCCTTCTCCAAGGCCTCTTTGGATCCAATTCAGTGATTTTAACACGATAAACACGATAAGGAGGTTTACAACAATGCCCGACAAAATGTACACTTCTTCAAAATTTGCTTTGAGTGACATGATGGTGGTAAGGGTCCCGCTTCCGGCAATAATGGGGAAGGCAATAGGAACCATGGTGCTAGATTTGGCGTTTTTGTCGCCTTTAAAAATTTCGTGTCCAAGTACCATTTCGAGGCCTAGTAAAAAAATCACCACAGATCCACCCACGGCAAAAGACCGGATATCTAGGCCTAATACTTTTAAAAATGGTTTACCTACATATAAAAATGCAATCATGAGGGCTCCAGAAATAAGGGTAGCATTAATTGATTTAATGCCACCCATTTTTTCTTTCAAGGATATTAAAAGCGGGATAGATCCCACAACATCTATAACCGCAAATAGTGTAAATGTAACTGTGATGAGTTGGTCAAATTGAAAATTCATATTGGTAAGTATTGGTACCCTTCTTACAAATATAACCAATTATTTTACCAACTGAACACGGCTCCAACACTTGCATTCAGCGGCATGGTTTTAAAGCCATAGACCTCATAATATTTAGTGTTGGTGAAGTTTTGAATGTCAGCAGTAAAGCGCCAATGTTTATTCAGTTGGTAATCTACGTTGGCGGCAAGTGTTGCATAAGATTTCAACAGTATGTCACGCACCGCATAGCCTCCTACATCATATCTTTTGCTCGCATACCTGCCCGTAATTTCGAGTCGTAATTTTGAATTGACTTGCGCGCTGATGCCCATGTTTAATTGGTGCGCAGGCCTACGTAATAGATAATCGTATGTAATGGTGTCTTTGTTGGTAATTCTATTTTGTGTGGTTTCTTTTCCAGCTAAAAAAGTGTAGTTGGCAAAAGCAGAAATCTGATGGGTGATTGATTTTCTAATTTCAAATTCTAGTCCATTTACCGCCTGTTTTACATAATTAAAGTACTGGTAATTGATGTAGTTGTAATCGATGCCATTAGCCGTTTGTCTGTTAAAATAAACAAGCCTGGTTTGTAGCGTTTTGTTTTGATAACTAAAGCCTGCTTCGTAACTGGTTGCTTTTTCTGGATCAAGTTTATCATTGATACTAATTTGGAATAATGATGGGGCTTTAAATCCGGTTGAAACACTTGCAAAAATTCTAGTATTTGCATTTACAGCAAATGACGGGTTAAACGTAAATGTTTGATTGTTACCATACACCGAATGTTTGTTGGCACGGCCACCTAATTCGAGCGTTAATTTTTTGTTTAGGCTTGTGTAGAGAAGTGAACCATAGATGGCAGACTGCTCGGCATATCTGGTAGGGTCGTTAAACTTATAAGGTCCCCAGCCGCTAACAGAAAGATAGTTTTGACTGTAGGAACCTTTTCTGTAATCGAGCCCTGCAAGGGCTGTTAGCCTGTCTGATAATTTTACGCTGGTATATATTTCGGCGTAATCCGAAGCAGCCGCATAGTCGTTTTTTTCAAACCAAGTACTTGTTTTGTGCGCACTATCATTCAAAAAATGTCGGTCTAATGTATTGTGTTGGTAGGTTCCTGTGATTTGAAAATCATTTTTCTTATACACGAAGCCTGTTCCCAATAATAAGCTGCTGTTTTCGATCGTAAAATCTCTATCGTCTCTAAAAACGCCGGCATCAACACCTGCTTTGTATTTGTTGTACATGCTAAATGCCTTAACCGAAAAATGTTCAGTAGCTGCATAATTGATTTGACCATGAACTGCGAGTCCTTTGTAATAATCGGCGTCAAAATTATTTTTTCCGGTGGTATCATTCGCTGCAGAAAATCCATTAGAATTGGTATGCGCTAAACGTCCTGAGTAAGACCATTTATTTTTTTTACCTGCTACTTGCAGGTTATTTTTTTGCGTACCAAAACTGCCCAAAATACTACTGGCATTGATTTGTAACGGCCTCGAAATATCCTTACTGGTGGTAATGATATTGATAACACCTGCAATAGCGTCACTACCGTATAGTGTTGACTGCGCACCTCTGCAAATCTCTATGCGCTCAATACTACTAGTTGCAAAAAGGTTTAAGTCTAAATCATTATTAATAAATGAAGGATCGTTTACCGGAATGCCGTCGAGAAGTACCAGTGTTCTTCCACCAGAAGCGCCGCGTGTAAAAATGGTTTGTACACTGCCAGCATTATTGCTACTTCCATTTACGGTTACACCTACTTGTTCTTGTAGGAGGGTGGCTAAATTTTTGTTACCCATTTTTTCCAAATCGGATTTGGTAATTACGGTAACCACCTTGCCTGTGGTCGATTGTTTTTGAGCCATTTTATTGGCCGTCACCACAACTTCGTCGAGGGTGGTGGTGTCTTGTTGTGCGCTTACTATTTTCGCTGAAAATAGTAAGGTAAGGAGCATTAATTTTTTGCCCATTGTTTGTTTTTTTTAATTTGAACAATGAGCTTTCAAGAGTTAAAACGGTAGAAACATAAATTGCCGCTGGTACAGCATTTACATTCCATGCTTTTCGCCCGAAAGCCGTGAATGATGGTTTGTGACTGGCAGGTCTTCTGGCTTACGCGCTTCCAACGGGCCTTCCCATTCTAGATTAGAACAGTGGCTTGTAGAGTTGGTTGCATATTTGCGTTTACAGCTACGGGGATAGCGCAAGACTTACACTTGCTTCCCTTTTAATTCCGAAAAATTCGAAAACCAATTACAAAACGAAAGTAGGTATTCTGAATTTATATCTTGATGAAGTAACCTGTTTAGTTTTGCACCAAGCGTTGAAAACTTCCTGAAAGTTTACTACATTTAAGCCCACACTGTATGATATGCAATCGAAACAAAAATTAAATTTATTTAGCTTCACCATGATTGTGGTTGGGCTTGTAATTGGGATGGGGATTTTTAGGACAGCAGCCACTAGTGCTAAAGACGCTATTGAACCCTCTGTTTATTTTAGTGCTTGGATTGTGGGTGGCCTAGTTGCCATGTGTGGCGCGCTCACGTATGCAGAAATTGGAAGTAGATATCCTGTTACGGGTGGATATTATAAAGTGTTTTCTTATGCGTATCATCCAAGTATTGCCTTTGCGATTAATTGTATTATATTAATAAGTAACGCTGCAAGTTTAAGCGGTGTTGCACTTATTGGCAGTGGCTATATCGCTAAATTATTTCCGGGACATAGTTGGTCTGATATTGACAAAGCACTCTTAAGTGTAGTCGCTATTTTAATTTTTTATTTTATCAATTTACGCGGGTTAAAAATGAGTGCAAGGGCGCAAAATGTACTCATGCTTATAAAAATCACTATGATACTGGTTATTATAGCAGCTTTGTTTTTTCCGCATGAAACCCTTTTGCACGCTGCGTCTGCGCCGGTACAAGCCGCTAGCAATATGAGTTGGATTCAAAGTTTTGGCATCAGTTTGATTGCGGTTTCATTTACCTATGGCGGCTATCAACAAACCATTAATTTTGGTAATGAAGTAGAGAAGCCATCTCAAACCATACCCAAAGGAATTTTTATTGGCATCACCATTATTATTGTACTTTATTTACTTGCCAATTTTAGTTACTACATGATTATTGGTTTTGACAATATGAAAGGTGAACGTGAAATTGCATACGCACTCATTCAACAAACTTTTGGTGATCAGGCCGCTAATATTTTTTCTTTCTTTTTATTTTTTGGCGTACTCGCTTATGTAAATGCCTTACTAATGAGTAACCCAAGGGTGATGTATGCCATGAGTGCCGAAGGAACACTCCCCGCTGTTTTTTCTAAACAAGATAAAAAAACGGATGTACTCGTTTTTTCCTTAACCATTTTTGCAGCGGTATGTATTGTGATTTTGTTTTTTGCGCAAACCTTCGAAAAGATTTTAAACTTCACCATCTTTTTAGATTGCTTTGGTATGGTCGCTTCAAGTGCAGCTATTTTTAAGCTCCGCAGTAAAACAAAGCACCTCGATGGCACGGGCATTTTTAAAATGAAATTATTCCCACTCATACCCTTGTTTTTTATCGCCAATTACCTCTTTGTAGGGGTAAGTATAGCCATGCAAACCCCTGAAACCGCAGGGGTAGGTGTTGCAGTATTGGCAGCCTTTATGCTGGTCTACTTTATGACGGCTAGGTACCGAAAATCAGGTCCTGAGGCCAGTTAATTATCAAAATCGCCCTTCATAACACATAAATAGCCAAAATACCGGCTTTCTTTCCGTCTGTCTAAATTTTAAGGTAGAGGGCATGGAATGCACTATTTTTGCTCTTCTATGAAATCATTATTTACCCTTCTAGCTGCCCTTGTTGTACTTCAGGCGCAGTCCCAAACCGAAAAGTGGGACCTTAAACGTTGTGTAGAATATGCGACCAGTCATAATATTTCTGTTAAACAAGCTGATATTCAGGCACGCATCGCAGCGGTGCAAACCAAGCTGTCTAAATTAGCATTATATCCTTCTGTTTCAGGTAATTCTGGAATGGGGGTGCGTTTTGGTAGATCTATTGACCCCACTACCAACGCCTTCGCTACTACACAGTTTTTATTCCAAAATATAGGTTTGTCTGGGGGTATGCAATTATACAATTATGGCAGTCTTAAAAACAGTGTTGCCGTTGCAGATCTAAACGCCAAAGCGGCGCTTGCCGATGTTGATCGAATTGCTAACGACATCTCTTTAAACGTGGCTAATTTTTATTTAAATGTATTAGCAGCCGCTGAGCAAGTGAAAATCACACAAGTGCAAATTGCGCAAACATTAACGCAATTAGAAATCACAAAAAAAAGAGTGGATGCAGGTTCTTTACCAGAATTGAACTTGGCTGAAATACAAGTACAGCTTGCTTCTGACAGTAGCAACTATATTGCTGCGTATACGGGTTATGAGCAAAACATTTTGAATTTACAAGGTTTATTGAATGTAGATCCTGCGATACCTTTTGAAGTAGTTACCCCAAATATTAGCAATATTCCTATTCCAAGTTTTGCTGAATTACAACCACAGATGGTGTATGAAATGGCGCTTGGTACACAACCTTTACAAAAAGCAAACGCCATTCGTTTAGAAGCCGCTAAAAAATCGGTGTTGGTGGCAAAAGCGCAACAATATCCAGTTTTAACGGTGGGTGGCAATTTGGCATCCAATTTTTCTAATTCATTTCGACGAACCACGGGTGCTAGCTTTTTAGGATATGGAACACCGGTGCCCGGTTTTGATCCAAAAGTATCTATTGGAGGCCAAGATTATTTTATACAAAGTCCCATGTATAAACTCAATCAAACCAACCGAAATATTAGTGAAATATGGGATGGTTGGGCTAAACAGCTGAGCAATAACTTTGGTCAGAACATTGGTTTTAACCTATCTGTACCCATTTTTAATGGAGGGCAGGCTAAAGGGGCCTATCAACGCGCCAACCTGAGTGTTAAATCTGCGGAGTTGCAAAAAGAACAAGCGGATATTACTTTAAAGCAAAATATTTATACCGCTTATAATAATGCCACTGCTGCGTTGCAAAGATTAAACGCAAGTACCAAAGCGGTTGAAACATCTCAAAAAGCTTATGACTTTGCTACAAAAAGATATGAAGTGGGGCTTTTAAGTTCACTCGATTTAATTACCAATCAGAATAATTTATTGCGTGCTAAAGTGCAACAATTAAGTAACCAATACGATTATATATTTAAGATGAAAGTGCTTGAATTCTACAAAGGACAAGGCATCACACTTTAATATAGCATCATTACATTTTTAAAAAGTTTGAAATAAAATACCATGAATAAAAAATTACTTTGGACAATCGTTTCACTTGTTGTTTTGATTGTTTTGTTTGTAACACTTAAAAAAACAGGCGTTATTGGAAAAGAAGATGGACTTACCGTTTCTGCAGAAAAAGCAGAGATGCGCACCATCATTGAAACAGTTAATGCGAGTGGTAAAGTATATCCAGAAATAGAAGTAAAAGTGAGTCCAGATATTAGTGGAGAGATTGTTGAGTTAAACGTAAACGAAGGCGATAGTGTAACCAAAGGTCAAGTACTAGCAAGAATTTATGCAGACATTTATTCTACACAGCGTGATCAGGTAGCTGCAGGTGTAAACCAGGCAAGAGCGCAACTTGCTAATTCATCTGCAAGTATTGTTGGTTTGCAGGCAACACTTGAAAATGCCAAGCAGGTATATGAGCGTCAACTTAGATTGTACAACGATAAAGTAACTTCTCGTCAAGAATTTGAACAAGCGCAGCAGGCATATAGATCTGCAGAAGCAAATTTTAATGGTGCCAGAGAAGGCCTAAAGGGAACACAGGCTGCTATTAGTGGCGCGGAAGCACAATTAGCCCGTGCCAATAAAGATTTATCAAGAACAACCTTAGTAGCACCGATGAATGGCATTATTAGTTTACTTGCTGTAAAAAAAGGGGAGCGCGTTGTGGGTACGGCACAAATGGCAGGTACCGAAATGATGCGTGTAGCGGATATGCGTAGCATTGAAATTAGAGTAGACGTTGGAGAAAATGATATCCCTAAAGTTAAAATAGGAGATACAGCGATTGTAGAAGTGGATGCATATACCAACAGAAAGTTTAAAGGGCTTGTATACAAAATTGCTAATCCAATTACTACTGCTTCTGCTGCTGGTGGAAGTTCTGAAGTAACCAACTATAAGGTGCATATACGTTTATTGGCAAGCAGCTATCAAGATTTGTTGGTGGCCGGTAATAGTTTTCCTTTTAGACCAGGCATGAGTGCAAGTGCGGACATACAAACTAAAACCAAAGTAAACGTTTTATCTATTCCTTTAAATGCAGTGACAACAAGAGATAAGTTGGAAGGTAAAGCAGGTGCAAGTACTGGTAAAGAAGATAAAAAAGAAGAGGCTGCTCCAGCTTCAGATAAAAAATCTTTAGAGTCAGATGATACCGAAGAAGTTGTATTTGTGCTTCAAAAAGACAACCACGTTAAAAAAGTAAAAGTAAAAACTGATATCCAAGACCTCAATTATATCGAAATTATAAGTGGTATTGCTGCAGGTGATCAGGTTATTACAGGCCCTTACAACATAGTAAGTAAGCTCATTAAGGACAGTAGTCTTGTAAAAGTGGTAAGCAAGGATAAACTCTTTGAAGACAAGAAAAAAGACTAGTACATTCAATAAATAATCGTTTCGTATGTTTGTGGTTGATCAACAACCCAATTAGATATGCGTTTTGGAATTATCGGAAGTGGAAGTTGGGCAACAGCCCTTGCTAAAATCTTAACGGATAATGGCAATGCTATTCACTGGTGGGTAAGAAATTCTGATACCATCCAGTATATTCAAAAGCGCAAACACAATCCCCATTATTTAAGCGCCGCTTATTTTAATCAGGCACAACTTCAGTTAACGGATAACGTGCAGGAGCTTGTTGCTGCAGTGGATGTTATTGTAGTGGCTGTCCCATCTGCATATGTAGCTTCAATTTTTGAAGGGATGGACACCAATTTGCTACAGGGTAAAAAAATTGTTTCAGCCGTTAAGGGTATTTTGCCGGATCATAATGTATTACTCAATCAGCACTTGCAAACTGCATTTAATTTTCCTTTAGATCACTATTTTACGCTATTGGGTCCTTGTCACGCCGAGGAAGTTGCTGCCGAAAAACTCTCTTATTTAACTTTTTCTGGAACGACCGCAGAGGCGGCGCAGGAAATAGCATCACATTTTAATTGTGATTATATAAATACGGTTGTGAATACCGATATCTATGGTTCACAATTTGCATCTGTGTTAAAAAACATTTACGCACTTGGTGCTGGTATTGCGCATGGACTTGATTATGGCGATAATTTTTTAAGCGTTTATATTGCTAATTGCGCCAATGAAATGGCAAATTTTTTACAAAAATGTGATCATTGTGAAGGTGCAAATGTTGCTGCAACACCCCCTAACTATAATGCTTCTGTGTATTTAGGTGACCTTCTTGTTACTTGCTATTCTTTGTATTCTAGAAACAGAACCTTTGGCAACATGATTGGTAAAGGATATTCTGTTAAAGTAGCGCAACTTGAATTAAATATGGTAGCTGAGGGTTACAATGCTAGCAAATGTATTTTCGAAATCAATCAGGCCTACGGCGCCGAAATGCCTATTGCTACAGCAATCTATCAGATTTTATGGAAGCATGTGCATGCATCAACTGGCTTTGCAGAGATTGAGAAAATTTTATGTTAATTATGTTGCTATATTTCAAAAAAATCGGCGGCAATTCCATCTAAAAAAAACTTTCCTTGTGGCGTTGCTTGTAAATAGGCGCCTTGTTCTATCAATTGATTTTTTTGAATATAGACTGCTGCTATTTTTTTTGTTCTGTTAACTGCGTTGTCTCCAAATCTTTCTTGTACATATGCATAAGAACATCCTTCAATGGTTCTAAGTGATGTCATGATATATTCATTGTACTTTGTTGCCGCCGATAAAATTTCTGACTCAAAGGGCACCGTGTCTTTTTCGATACTACTTATGTAAAGTGCATTATTTGCAATATTCCACTGACGCTTACTGCCAGTAAATGAATGTGCAGATGGTCCAATACCTAAGTATTTTTTTTGTTGCCAGTAACTCGTGTTGTGTTTACTTCTATATCCTGGCATTGCAAAGTTTGATAACTCGTATTGTTCATAGCCAGCTTCCCTTGTATGCGATGTTAGTAGATCAAAATGCGTTGCTTGTTTTGCTGTATCAATATCTTCTTTTTCACCTTTTAATATAAGTGCACTCAGTGCTGTTTTGGGCTCTACCGTTAATGCATAACAGGATAAATGCTGCACTTTTAGTTCTACTGCTTTTTCAATGTTTTGTATCCAGTTTTCGTTGGTGAGTGTAGGTATCCCATAAATGAGGTCTATCGAAATATTTGATATCCCCACTTCTTTGGCAAGTTCAATGGCCTGAATAGCAGCTTTAGATCTATGCGCCCGGTTCATCCAAATAAGGTCTTCGTCTACAAATGATTGCACACCCATGCTTAGTCTATTGATGCCCATGGATGTAAAGGAGCTTAGTTTTTCCCGTGAAATATCATCTGGATTAGCTTCAAGTGTAATTTCTATTGTTGGCGAAAGGGTAAAGTACTTTTTAATGGCAGCAAGTATTTGCTCGGTATCTTGAGTGGGCAATAGGGAAGGCGTGCCACCACCAAAATATATAGTATCTATAATTAGGTTTGGTTCTTCAAAAAAACTTTGTTGTAGTTCTATCTCTTTACAAATTGCTTTTACCATAGGGTCTAATAATTTGGTAGAAGCACTAAAATGAAAATTACAATAGTGGCATGCCTGTTTGCAGAAAGGAATATGAATGTAAATGCCTGCCATGTAAATGTTTATCTTGCAAATCTACCAAATAGTTGCTACTATGCGGTTGATGTTAGACGAAGCTCCTTATTTTTGCAACCATGCAAGTCCGTTATTTGTTATTCATCATCGTTTTTTTGATTGCTTCCCTATTCAAGGGGCCTAGCTTGATGGCGATGCAAAAACCGGATACCACTGCAATTATTGATACGACCTCCAAAAAAGCTTCTGCAGATTCAGTTTCTAAAGTCAGTAACAAAAGAGTATCAGATTCGCTATTAATCGTTCAGAAAAAAAAGCAAATTAGGGACACCGCGTCGTTTAAAAAGCTAATGACGCATCCTTACTTGCCCATGCAAACAAAGCCTTCTTTTCGAATCAATGAACTACATATAGCCCCTAATTATGACGGACGGTTCTATTTAATTATCGGCATGCTTTTCTACTTGGCATTTATTAAAGTAACGTTTCCAAAGTACTTTTCTAATGTTTTTCAACTCATTTTCCAAAGCCCTGTCAGGCAAAAACAAACTAGAGAACAACTCCAGCAAAATAATTTGGCTTCACTGTTTAGTAATATTTTGTTTATTCTCAACGCCTCTATTTTTGTATCGCTTATTGCAGTTAAAAATGCATGGGTAGATGTTTCATTGTATGCTTGCATTGCATATAGTGCTGCTATCTTTGCTGGACTCTATTTCTTCAAGTTTTTATTTTTATGGTTTTCTGGTTGGCTGTTCTCGCAAACAGAAGCCATTGGCAACTATAGCTTTATTGTTTTTCTGACCAATAAAGTGATGGGGGTGTTTTTGATACCAGTAATCTTGTTATTGGCTTTTTCGCCTCTATCTGTTCAAGATTTTGCCTACAATAGTGCCTTAATCGTAATCAGTATCCTATTTGTGTATAGGTATCTTGTATCCTTCTCCATCGTTCGGGCTTCTTTGAAGGTGAGTGCCTTCCATTTTTTCTTGTACCTTTGCACCTGCGAAGTACTTCCTATGTTAGTTTTATACAAATTGATGATGGATTTTATTAGCGGAACTTTTTAACTTTGCACAACCCTAGATAAGTAGCATGGCAAAAATCGGATCAAAAACTGGTACAGCTGTTAAAGCGGTCGCTCCAAAGCGAATTTTAATTTCTCAGCCAAAGCCGGAAAGTGATAAGTCTCCTTATTACGATTTAGAGCGCAAGTACCAGGTAGAACTGGTTTTCCATCCCTTTATAAAACTGGATGGTATTCCTGCCAAGGAGTTTAGAAAACAAAAAATTGATATTGCAGCATATACTGGGGTAATTTTTACCAGCAGAAATGCCATTGACCATTTCTTTCGCACCGCAGAGGAAATGAAGGTTTCTATCAGTCAAGACACAAAATATTTTTGTATCACAGAGGCCGTTGCACTTTATCTTCAAAAGTTTATTTTATACCGCAAGCGCAAGGTATTTTACGGCGCAGACGGATCTAGTAAAAGCATGCTTGACGTTATTAACAAACATAAAGAGAACGAAAAATTCCTCTATGTATGTAGCGAAAATCAGCAAGACAATGATATATGTGGCTGGCTTAAACTGCACAAGTGCAGTTTTGATTTAGCATTCATGTACCGAAGCATTAGCAATGATATTACACCATTATTTGCAAAAAAAGGTTTTGAAATTATTTGCTTTTTTACGCCCAGCGGTGTAAAAAGTTTATTTGATAATTTTCCTGAGTTCAAGCAAAACAAAGTTGTTATCGGCGCTTTTGGTAGCAATACATCTAAAGCAGTTGAAGATGCTAAACTACGCTTAGACATTAAAGCGCCAGCTCCTCAAAGACCAAGTTTAGTAGCCGCTTTGGACCACTATTTGCAATCGCTTGTGGCAAAAAAATAATCTTTTTGCAAACGAATCATTCTACACCCAATTTATTAATTGAGGAAACCAGCCCTTACCTGCTTCAACATGCCTACAATCCGGTTGAGTGGCATCCTTGGGGCGAAGCTGCTTTACAACTCGCCAAAGATTTAGACAAACCTATTTTAGTGAGTATTGGATATGCGGCATGTCATTGGTGCCATGTAATGGAGCGTGAAAGTTTTGAAGATTTGGCGACTGCCAAAATTATGAATGACCACTTTGTTAATATTAAAATTGATAGAGAAGAAAGACCAGATCTAGATCATATTTACATGGATGCCGTTCAGGCCATGACAGGCAGTGGAGGTTGGCCGCTCAATGTTTTTTTAACCCCGGATAAAAGGCCTTTTTATGGAGGCACTTACTTTCCGCCAGAACCCATGCACAATAGAGCTAGTTGGAAAGATGTATTGCTAGGCGTGTCTAAAGGGTTTAAAGAAAATAGAGATCAGATTGATGCGCAAGCAGATAAGTTAACCCAGCATTTATTAAGTTCAAACAGATTTGGATTTCAGCATAATAAACCGGAGGCGGGGCCTGCATTAAGTGATTTGGATGCTGCGGTATCTATGCTGTTAACACAGGCTGATACTGTTTGGGGTGGCTTTGGCGGTGCTCCTAAGTTTCCGCAAACGGCATCGATTCGTTTTTTATTAAAGTATCACTTTTTTAATCCGACACATCAAGCTTCATTGGAACATGCTTTGGTTTGTTTGGATAAAATGATTGAAGGCGGTATTTATGATCAATTGGGTGGTGGTTTTTCTAGATATAGCACCGATGTTCAGTGGCTTGCACCTCACTTCGAAAAAATGCTATACGATAATGCGCTTTTGGTAACCACATTAGCAGAAGCCTATCAAGTAACAAAGAAAGAATCTTACCATAAAGCTATTACTGAAACACTTCAATTTGTTGAAAGAGAGTTGATGGATGCGGATGGTGGTTTTTTAAGTGCACTTGATGCAGATAGTGAAGGCGTGGAAGGAAAATTTTATACTTGGTCCGCCGCAGAAATTACGCAGTTACTAAAACATGATGCACCATTATTTATGGCGTATTACGGCGTCACTGAAAATGGAAATTGGGAGCATACTAATATTTTGCATACACCGCAATCAAGGAACGCTGTAGCGCAAAGTTTTGATATCACTGAATCCGCACTACTACTTACAATTCAAAATTGTAAGACTGTTTTGATGGTGGAGCGAAATAAACGGGTTCGACCTCAGACAGATGATAAACAATTACTAGGCTGGAACGCACTCATGAATACGGCGTTTAGCAAAGCTTATGCCGCAACTGGGAATAAAAATTATTTGATACGTGCGCAAAAAAATATGGCGCATTTGTTCGATTGTTTCCAAGACTCTCATGGAGATGGTTGGTTACACACGTACAAAAATGGAATTGCAAAAACGCCTGCATTTTTAGATGATTATGCGTATTTAATTGAGGCACTCATTCAACTTCAAACCGTATCCGGTAGTTTTCATTGGCTTGAAAAAGCGGGAACAATCACAGAATTTGTAAATGCGCATTTCATCGAATCTAGCACTGGTTTTTACTTTTATACCCACGATGCTCAAGAAGATGTCATCATAAGAAAAAAAGAAGTGTATGATGGTGCCACGCCAAGTGGTAATGCTGTAATGGCCAATAATCTACTTCACTTAAGTGTTACTTACGGTAATGACAAGTATTTGTCCTTAAGCAAGCAAACTTGTTTATCACTTTTGCCTGCCATTACCAAACATCCGGGTTCATTTGGGGTTTGGGCAACCATTTTGCTAAGCCAAGTGGTAGGTTTGAGGGAATTGACCCTTGTTGGTCCGGGTGTTTTGCCCTATTTGGAAGCTGCACTTCCCTTGTATCGACCCAATTTAATCATAAATATTTCAGAAAATCGGTTAACGAGTATTTCGGCTATTTCTAAAAAAATGATTGATAATCAAGAAATTACGTTTCAATTGTGCGAAAATCAAACCTGCCAATTATATCAAATTAGTGATTTTGACAGTTTTTTAGCAATTGTATAAATAGGAATCAACTATTTTGCATCTCGGTTTTAGTCAATCCCCATGGCAAAACAGTGAAACATTAAAAAATTTACTACTGAATAGATTTCTACCCTGGATCATTAATTTATTGGTTTTTAAGCGCTAAAACTCAGGTTTCTGTCGTTTCAAAACTTATATTTGTCACTGTTATAAATCACATAGATCAGATGAAAGGATATTTAACTACAATTACCTTGGCGTTCTTTACGTTGAGTTTGACTTCTTGTTTCTTTGGAAAAAACAAAGGTAAGGGGGTCCCTGATGATGGGCAGTTGCATGGTGTTGCTCCTTTAGCGAAGCAAAGTATGTTAACACCTAGGACCATGGTGTACGTTCCGCCTGGAACATTTCACATGGGACCAAGCGACGAAGACGTTAGTTTTAATTACAGCAATCGTAATAGAATGGTGTCTATTCCAGGTTTTTGGATGGATGCAACTGAAATTACAAACAACCACTATCGTCAGTTTGTAAACTGGGTGCGTGATTCACTTGCATATAAAGTTACTTCTGGAGTTGGTTTAAACAATCCTTCAGATACCACTGCTGTAAACTGGAAAAAAGCAGCTTTGTACAAGTACGATAATAAGGAGTTGGCAAATCTAACTGGCCTTACCTATGAAAATCCGTTGACTAGAAAATTAGCAATCGATCCAGATAGTTTGATTTATAGAGTTCGTTATTTTGATTTACCTGCCGCTGCTAAAATCAATAAAAACAATTCAACTCAAAAAGGTCGCGATCAGATTGTGAGTTATGCGGTTCCTGTTTATCCTGATACATTAGTGTGGATCAGAGACTTCTCTTATTCTTACAATGAACCTTTAGCAAAAAGATATTATGCCCACCCGGCCTATGGCAACTATCCTGTAGTAGGCGTTACTTGGAAGCAAGCGGTTGCTTTTTGTCATTGGAGAACGCATATTCAAAATGCAGATTTTGCAAAAAAGAAAATCGCCGTTGATGGTGATTACAGACTACCTAACGAAGCAGAGTGGGAATACGCAGCAAGAGGTGGTAGAACTAGTACCATGTTTCCATGGGGTTCTCCTTATTTAAGAAATAAAAAAGGTTGTTTGCTTGCAAATTTTAAACCTGGAAGAGGTAACTATCCTGAAGATGGTGGTTTTTACACGGTTAAAGCAACTGCATACTGGCCAAACGACTTTGGATTGTATAATATGTCTGGAAACGTTGCAGAATGGACAGCTTCTTATTTTTATGAAGGCTCATACAATTTCATGTCAGACTTAAGTCCGGATGTTAGAATTGAAGCCGACGAAAATGATCCTCCACGTATGAAACGTAAAGTAGTAAGAGGCGGAAGCTGGAAAGATGTTGGTAACGCTCTACAAGTAAGTGCGCGCGCTTACGAATACCAAGACACTGCAAAATCTTATATCGGATTTAGAACCGTAATTGATTTAGCGCCAAAAACAAAAAAATAATTCCATTACAAAATATTCATCTCAACTTTTTTAATTCATAAAAAATCAAACCATGTCAGCTCAACAAGAAAAAATATTTGGCTTACCTGCTCAAACAACAATGAGACTTGTAAACGTTTTTGTATGTACCGGTGCATCTGTCGTAATTTTTGGCGCAATGGCAAAAATTCTACACTTGTCTTGGGCAGACTGGGCGCTTAAAATTGGTTTAACAACGGAAGCCATTATCTTTTTGATTTATGCTATTTTACCCCCTGAAGGACATGCGCCTGCAGGTGGTGGTGGTGTTTCTGATCTTCCAACTTCTGTGGTTGCAGATGTAACAAAAAGATTTGATGAATTATTTGCGAACGCAGGTTTAACGCAAGAAAACTTATCTAAACTTAGCACCAGCTTTCAAAAATTAGGCACTACTGTTGAGCAAATCGGTCAAATTGGTGATGTGGTAAAGTCTACTTCAGATTTTTCTGCTAAAACAGGAGAAGCTGCTGCTGCTCTTGGATCAATTAAAGACGCAGCTGTAAAAGCAACTGAATCTTTAGGTAGTATTTCTTTAGCATCAGATAGCACCAACGAATATCACAAACAAGTTCAGGGCTTGGCTAAAAACCTAGGTTCATTAAATACAATTTATGAACTTGAATTACAAGAAAGTAACAATCATCTTAAAGCACTCAACCAGTTCTATGGCAAATTAGCGCAAGCTTCTGAAGCAATGAACGGTACTGCAGAAGATGCATTAAAAGCAAAAGAACAAATCGGTGCCCTTGCTAATAATTTGGGTAAATTAAATCAAGTATACGGTAACATGTTAACTGCTATGCAGGGTAGATAGTAACCAAACAAGATTTAAACTCATTATTAATAAGATTACCTAAATAGTACAATATGTCACTACCTAAGGAACCGCGGCAGAAAATGATTAACATGATGTACCTAGTGCTTACCGCACTATTGGCACTCAACGTTTCGGCCGAAATTTTAAACGCATTTAAAACAGTAGATCGCAGTTTGATGATTGCGAGTGGTGTTGCTGAACAAAAAAATATTGAAATTTTCAAATCCTTCAAAGCGAAATTAGAAGATCCAACTACAAGAGAGAAGGCAGCATTATGGGAACCAAAAGCACAGCAAGCAAAGAAACTTTCTGACGATTTATACAATTACATTGAGGGACTTAAAACCGAACTTAAAAAAGAGTCTGGTCTCAAAACCGTTGATGGTAAAGAAGAATTTAAAGAAGACGATTTAGATGCTGCGACTCGTTTATTAGTTCAAAATGCTCCAGAAGGAAAAGGAAAGGGCAAAGAACTTTTTGAAAAATTAAAAGCCTACAAAGATCAGTTGTTAAGCATTGATCCTGACATGAAAAAGGAAATCGAGGTGGGATTACCACTTGACTTAACAATTCCGCCTACATCAAGTGAGGCTGGAAAAAGTGATTGGGCATATGCTTATTTTCATATGACACCTACCATTGCGGCCATTACCATCATGAGTAAGTTTCAAAATGATGTAAGAAACTCTGAATCAAAAGCGGTGGAGTTTTGTCATAAGCAAATTGGACAAGTAGAAATTATTTACGATCAGTTCCAAGCTTTTGCTGGAACCAATACACAATATTTAATGCCTGGTGAAGAGCTTGTGATTACAGCTGGTATTGGTGCGTTTAGTAAAGCGGCTCAACCTTCAATTACAATTGACGGCGCAAACGTTCCGCTAAATGCCGAAGGTACTGCCGAATATAAAACACGGGTTGCTGGTTCAGGATCTGGCGTTAAACGCGTAAGAATTTCTTATGCTAAGCCTGATGGTACAACGGCCGTGGTAGAAAAAGAAATTAAGTATACGGTTGGTATACCTGCAGGGTTAACAGTATCTACTGATAAAACACGCGTATTTTATAAAGGCCTAGAAAATCCATTGAGTGTAACCGGTGGTGGTGGTGGTGACGAAAAAGTAAGTGTTACTCTTGAGGGGGCTGGCGCATCTCTAAGAAAAGTTGGACCAGGTCAATACATAGTTACCTGTACGCAATTAGGCACCATTAACGTAATTGCTAATGATGGCAAAAGTACACAGCGTATTGCTATTCCTGTTAAGCGTGTACCAGATCCAATTGTAGTAGTTGGCGGTAGCGCTGGTGGTGCTATGGCTGCAAATGTATTTCGTGTACAAAGTGGAGCGATTGCAGAGTTAAGAGATTTCGTTTTTGAAGGCGTTGCCTATAAAGTAGTTTCATACATGCTAATTTGTACAGGTAAAGGCTTTGATGAACCTGAATTTGCAGATGTAAATGGCGCTTCATTTGGAGCTCCTAGTGCACAAGCATTGATTAGGAGATGTCAGGCTGGTACTACAGTTACCATTGGTGAAATTAAAGTGTTAGAACCAGGCGGCGGTACCAGAAAATTAGATCAAAACATTACGTTCATATTGCAATAAAGTAGTTTTATATGAAAAAAATATTTACAATTGGTTTAGCTGTTTGCGCTATAAGTATAGGGGCAAATGCACAAGGCTTCGGAAATTTAAAAGGTAAAAAAACAGCTACAGTTGTTGATACCACAAAAAAAACAGGAAGTCAATCAGTAACACCTGTAGTAACACCAAGTGCTAGCAGTTCTTCCGCAACACAACCTAAGCCAGGTAAAACATATGACACAACTATTGTTGGTGGCTTTGGTGATGTGGTTCCAAAAAGTTTACGCCCCGAAACGCTTGCTGACCCTAAAGCAAACCGTTCAAAAAATCCATTGGAATACGAGCATCTAAGAGAAGATGATTGGTTATACTCCGAATTTATTTGGCGCGAGATTGATGCTAGAGAAAAAATGAATCAATCATTTATGTATCCTGGTAAAGACAATTCCGGCGATCAGCGTTTCTTTTCTATTTTATTAAATGCGATTCAAAATGATAGCGTTACTGCATTTTCTGCAGAAGGCGGAGATGACCGTTTTTCCAAAGAGTTAACTTACGACGAGATCTCTAAAATGATGAAAGGGAAGAAAGATACTATTTTGGTGCAAAATGCAAATTTTCCAAACGTATATGATACAAGTATTATTTTAGATACTAAGTTTGCTCCAAATCCAGATTCTATTTATACATTTCGTTTAAAAGAACAGTGGATAGTAGACAAAGAAGCGAGTAGACTTTTTTGCAGAATCATTGGTATTGCTCCAGTTGCAAAAATTATGGTAAATGGTAAGTCAACAACAAAAACACTATTTTGGGTATACTATCCTGAATTACGCAAAAGCCTAAATAAGTACAATGTTTACAATCCAAAAAACTACGCTGGCCGCATGACATGGGAAGAGCTTTTTGAAAGCCGTTTCTTCTCTAGTTACATTGTGAAGTCTAGCAATAACAATCCCAACGATAAATCCTTAAGCCAATTATTTAAGAACCCTTTATTTAGATTGTTAGAAGGTGAAAATATTAAAGAACGCATTTTTAATTATGAACAAGACTTATGGTCTTACTAATTTCAAAATTGCTTCATAAAAAAAGGGACTTTTCAAGTCCCTTTTTTTATGGGTTGGCTTCAAAAAATTTTTGAAGCGCGGCTGCTTTTTTGGCGCCAATAAGTGCAGCAATATTTTGGGTAGGTTCTTTTTTAATATTTGCCACCGATTTAAACTGGTTAAGCAGTATTTCTCTTGTCGCTGGCCCAATGCCTTCAATATTTTCCAGCGCTGTTGTAAAAGTACCTTTGGACCTTTTGTTTCTATGAAAAGTAATTCCAAAACGGTGCACTTCATCTCTAATGCCTCTTAATAGTTTTAAACTATCGCTATCCCAGGGTAATTTTAATGACTGACTGTCATTTGCAAAAAAAAGTTCTTCTTCATTTTTAGCAAGACCTACAAGTGTCGTGCTGCCAGTGAGTCCCAGGGCTTCTATGCTTTCGAGTGCGGCGCTTAGCTGCCCCTTGCCGCCGTCAATGACAATGAGCTGTGGCATTGGTTCTCCGGCTTCTTGCACCCTTTTATATCTTCTATAGACCACTTCTTTCATGGTGGCGAAATCATTGATGCCTTCAACCGTTTTTACATTAAAATGACGGTAGTCCTTTTTGCTAGGCACGCCGTCTTTAAAACAAACCATGGCCGATACGGGAAAACTGCCCTGAAAATTGGAGTTGTCAAAACATTCGATATGTGTAGGTGTTTCTTGTAAGTGTAAATAAGATTGAAGTTCGTCTAGCACTAATTTTTTCTCTGATACCGACTTGCCTTCTAGTTGTAATATTTTTTTAAGTTGCAGTTCTCTGGTATAATAAGTAACATTTTTTATCGAGAGATCTAGCAACTTCTTTTTATCACCAAGTTTTGGAACAGTGATCGTAATATTTTTGTCAAAATATTCGATGGGGTAAGGGACAATAATTTCGGTACTAAGGCTATTAAAGTCAGCTCTTATTCTTTCCACAGCAAAGCAAAGTAGTTCGTCTTCGGGCTCATCTAATTTACCCTCTAATGGAACTGTATGGGTTTGGATGATGCTT
This sequence comes from Chitinophagaceae bacterium, assembly GCA_947459295.1. Taxonomy (GTDB): domain Bacteria; phylum Bacteroidota; class Bacteroidia; order Chitinophagales; family Chitinophagaceae; genus Sediminibacterium. Next base: position 24,750 of record CANHCY010000014.1, on the reverse strand, counting down.
CCATTTTGAACCATCAGGTAATTGACATAAGCGAGTTTGCCGTCTTTAAGTATCGAAAACACGTCTAAATTTGAAAAGTGCTTACCTACCACTACCGATTTTTCTTGGTAGGTAAGTAGTAAATCCATTTTGTATTTTAGTTGTGCTGCTTTTTCAAAATCTAATGCCTCGGCGTGTGCTTGCATTTCCTTTTTTAGGTGGTTCATGAGTTGACTCATGTTTCCCTTCAATAAATGTTTCAATTGCTCTAAACTGTCAAGGTAACTCTCTTCGGTTTGCAATGCCACACATGGGGCCAAGCAGTTTCCTAAATGGAATTCTAGGCAAGGTTTAAATTTTTGCTTGTCGATATTTTCCTGACTTAAATTAAGTTTACAAGTGCGCAGTGGAATAAACTGCTTGATAAAACTTAATACTTCTCTAATGGTTCCTTTAGAAGTAAAGGGCCCTAAGTAAATAGAGCCATCGTTGTATTTTTTCCATGTCGAAAAAACGCGTGGGAATCGTTCTTTTTTAATGACTAAGTATGGGTAGCCCTTATCGTCTTTTAATAAAATATTGTAGCGAGGTTTGTACTGCTTAATGAGAGAGTTTTCGAGTAATAATGCATCTTGCTCAGAGTCAACTATAGTAAATTCGATACGATCAATTTTTTGAACGAGTTCGATGGTTTTAAAACTATTTTGATTTTTTGTAAAATACGAGGCAATCCTTTTTTTTAGGCATTTTGCCTTACCTACATAAATGAGTACCCCATTTGCATCATAGTATTTATATATGCCTGGGTCTGCGGGTAATTTGTGTGCTATTTGTTGGTACTGTTCCTGGGTCATTTATGGAAGTATAACGCGAACAGTAATTGTTTTGTTGAGTGAAAATCCGTTATTCGTTTCTTTACTAATGGACGTGGTAAATCCTTCATTTGTTTTCCAGCTCAATTGCTCTGTGCATGTGGTGTCTTTGTTCAGGTATTGTTTTCTTACAAATATTCTTTTAACGACTGAGGTTTGTTCATCCATTAGTATGTCAATATTTCTTACCGGAACACGGGTATTGATAGGCGTATAATTAATGTTAAAACTAGCTGTCCCTGCATCTCTAAATACTGATTCTTTGTAATTCTTTTTTTGGATACTATCACTAATATCTGCGTTGATAAAGGACTGAATGACTGGCATTACTTGTGTCAACTGAGCAGTAGCACTATCTTTTTTTATTCCTTCTGTTGTAACAACACTATAATCCGCGTGCATGCTGTCAAAATATTTTAATTGACTTTGAATATAAGACGCGATAGGGTAAAAGCTGGTGGTGTCGGCTGCTACATTTGTTGGTTCGATTTTTTCATTTGTGTTACTACAGGCGGCGGCCATCATGCAAACAAAACATGCTAGAATTAAAGATTTCATTCCGTAAAATTACTTAAACTGTTTGCTCCAACCTATTCGGAATCCGTAATCAATCAGATTTTCTTTAATTGGATATGGGTTGTTGTAGGTAGGCAGCGTTTGGTATCTAATTTGTGGTCCTAACTGCCAAATGGTATTTCCTTTTTGATAGCTAAACTGAATGCCAGCACTGGTATTGATATTCCACTTGCGCACGTAGTCATTACCGGCAGCATAATTAGCATAATCGGTAGATAGCAAGTAAACATTTTTATTGATATTGTATGTGGGCTGTATAGTTGCTTGAGTGTGAATGCCAAATTTCTTAAATCTAACGAGCTGATAGTCTAGTCCAATCGGCAGGGCAATTTGGTATACTTTATTGTTGAGCTTGGCGGCTCTAAAACCAACATTATTAGTATAACTCGACATTACTGAAACCGTTTGAACCCTGCCGCCATTCACTAATGCAAGGGTAGCAGCATTGGCGCCTGACTCATAGGTGTCAATTTGGTATTGTCTAATATTAAGCTGAAGTCCTGTTTTGAATTGCAACTTACGCGTAACCGGATAATTAAGTGTAAATCCAAGTTCTAATCCAATATCAGGCCTGTGCCTAACCGCTTGGTTAAATGTAGGTGTTTGAACCAGTGGGGAATTGATTGGAATGGCAATGAGTGATGGTTGAATTAACTCTTTTACCTTTTGATCGCTTAGCACCCTAAAACTAGCAGAGGGTGTAGCATAAAATTGAACACTATATTTCTTCTTTTTTGCTAGCGTCATCGCATTAGTTTCAATTTCAAAACTATGATTAACCTGGCTATGTATTAGTGCCGGCAAAAGAGAAATATTATTTATTTTATTTGCGCTATCACTGCTTAAAATAGTAGCTGCCGCTTCGACGGTTTTATATTCTTGTGGAAATAAATCATCATTTGTAAAAGAAGCATTAGTAGCAATATCATTGATGGTATTCGTGTCTGCTGCTTTTTTTGTTGGCGCTACTTCAGACACGCGTACAGGCATTTTTGATATACGCTGTTCAACTACTATTGCCTTAGGTTTTGAGGCAATAATTTGTGCGCTTGATTGATACGTTGTAAAAGGCTTTTCAACTGCGTGACTACTGTTTTTTGGCTTTAAAATATTACTTGTAAGCGCAATTGGTTCAGATTTTTGTGTAACTATAAAAGTAGAAACGGTTAGTGCAACAAGCACCGTTAACGCAATGATAGTAAGGGCTGGCCATGATCTATTCCCGTGTACTTCTGTGCGTATATTGTCCCAAACACGACCAGATGGGTACATCTTGTGCTCGTTTACCTCGTCAAGTATAAACTCCTCAAAAGCATCTAGTTGATTCCTCTTTTCCATATCTACCCGCTTCACGTAATTATTTTTGTATCACCGACAACAACTCAAATTTCTCTTTGGGTGCTTCAATAATTCTTTTCTTAATTAAAATATTTGAAAGCATATTTTTGGCCCTTGTGTATTGGCTTCTACTTGTGCTTTCTTCAATGTCTAACAAAATGCTAATTTCTCTGTGGCTATATCCTTCGATTGCAAATAAATTGAGTACTGTTTTGTAGCCGATAGGTAATAGTCTAATACATTCAACAACTTGTTTAGATTGCATGATGGAAGCAATTGATTCTTCTTTTACCTCCAAATTTTCTGCACTTGTTAAATCTAAACTTTCTGTAAATTTTTTATATTTTTTTAAAAAGTTGATGCTGGTATGCACCATGATGCGTCTAATCCAACCTTCAAATGAACCTTTGTTTTGAAACGTATGTATTTGTGTAAATACCTTAATAAACCCCTCTTGCAGCATATCTTCTGCATCTTCTCTGTTTTGTGCAAACCGGTAGCAAACGCTAAGCATTTTTGGGCTATAAAAATTAAATAGCTCCCTTTGTGCAGCAGCGTCGTTGTGTAAGCAACCCGCAATTATAGCTTGCTCGGTCATTGAGTTGGTTTGATAGTAACTCTAATTTAGTTAAAAAAAAGGTGAAAAAGAGTAAGATTCACGTATATATTCTGTAATTTAAATCCCGATTAATAGTGTAAATCCCCCCTGTTACCATGGAAAAAAACAGATTCACCGAGTTTACTCCACCGCCAACCACTGGTTTACAACCATTTACAGGTAGTTTTGGGCCATCTGAACTCAGGCATTTATTGAGAAGAACCCTTTTTGGTGCCACAAAAGCCGATATGGCTTATTTTTCCGGTAAATCTGTTACGCAGGTAGTCAATGAACTATTGAATCCTACGGCGCCGTTACCGGCGCCTCCGGTAAAAGAATATGTAGTAGCGGCTACTACGGTTGTTCCAGACACAAATATTGCAGCGGGGAGTACATGGGTGGGTGATATCAACAATGACGGAACCATTGCTAGTTATAGACGGGCGTCATTTAAAAAATGGTGGGTTGGAAATCTTATCAATCAAGACCGCAGTATTCGCGAAAAAATGACGCTTTTTTGGCATAATCATTTTGCCACAGAAACAAATGATATAAGTAATGCGCAGTATGTTTACAAGCATCATCATTTGTTTCGTAGTAGCGCACTAGGAAATTTCAAAACACTCACAAAAAATATAACCCTAGATCCGGGGATGCTGGTCTATTTAAATGGACAGTTTAATACCCTCACAGCGCCCGACGAAAACTATGCGCGTGAAATTCAAGAACTTTTTTGTTGTGGCAAAGGTCCAGACTCTTTGTATACCGAAGCTGATGTAAAAGCAGCAGCTAGAGTATTGACCGGCTGGCGTAACAATGCCACTACACTTAGTGCTTATTTTACTGCATCAAGACATGACAGTGGCAATAAAACATTTTCTTCTTTTTATAATAATACAGTTATTACTGGTCGGAATTCAGCGGCTGCTGGGGAACAGGAATTAGATGATTTACTGAATATGATATTTGCCACCCAAGAAGTAGCGAAATACATGTGTAGAAGGCTTTACAGGTGGTTTGTGTATTATGACATTGATGATACAGTAGAGCAAAATATAATTACGCCTCTTGCTAATTTATTTCGCTCCAATAATTATGAAATACTACCGGTACTAGATATGCTTTTAAAAAGCGAACATTTTTTTGATGTATTGTCTAGAGGTTGTGTTATTAAAAGTCCCGCCGAACTGGTGATTGGATTTTGCAGAGAGTCTGAAATTGTTTTTCAACCCGACACAGATTATTTTACCAACTATGGATTTTATAATTACATGGTTAGTTGGCTTAGTAATATGCAACAAAATTTAGGTGATCCTCCCGATGTAAGTGGATGGAAAGCGTATTACCAAGAGCCTCAATTCAATGAAGTATGGATCAATAGTGATACGCTACCCAAGCGTAATCAATTTACAGATACCATGCTAGTAAGTGGCTATACTTTTAATAGTAAAAAAATTCAATTGGATCCACTTGCATATGCTAGAACATTTTCAAATCCTGGCGATCCAAATGCTTTTATTTCCGAATTAACAGAGCGATTATTGGGGCTAGATATATCTGCTGCATCAAAAGCGCAGCTTAAAAAAGATATTTTATTAAATGGTCAAAGCTTGGACATTTATTGGACACAGGCTTGGGATTTATATATATCAACGCCTACCAATGCCGCAAATACTACATCGGTTCGTACTAAAATACGCGACCTCGTAAAATATTTAATGAATCTAGCCGAGTATCAACTAGTTTAAAATTATCCCCCCATGAAACGAAGATCTTTTTTAAAAAATACAGTCCCCGTAGGTGTGGTGATGCCAGCACTAGTGGGTGGATTTTCTTTTAAGGCATTTGGTGCAGAAGATCCTATTGCGCAGTCTTTGTTATTGCCAGCAGCCGTAGAAAATGACCATGTACTTGTTATCATTCAACTCAATGGAGGTAATGATGGATTAAATACAGTCATCCCGCTCGAAAATTTTTCTAATTATGTGAATGTCCGTTCTAATATTTATATTCCTGAAGATAAAGTTTTAAAATTATCAGGCGTTACTAAAGCAGGCTTACACCCTGCTATGACTGGGCTTCAAGCGATGTACAATGATGGAGAATTAAGTATCGTACAGTCTGTGGGTTATCCGCAACCTAATTTTTCGCACTTCAGAGCTACCGATATTTGGATGAGTGCAAGTGATAGTAATATGGTTGTAAATAGTGGTTGGGCAGGCAGATTTTTGGATGCCGAGTTTCCAAATTTCCCCAATGGCTATCCCAATGCATCCATGACTGATCCGCTTGCGATTCAAATTGGTTCTGCTACCTCATTAACCTTTCAAGGCCCTGCGGTGAGTATGGGTATGAGTATTAGTAATACGTCTAGTTTTTATAATTTAATTAATGGTGTGCGTGATACAGCGCCTAATACGCCCGCTGGTAAGGAATTAAATTTTGTGCGCATGGTTGCGCAACAAACCCAACAATATGCATCAATTATAAAAGATGCTGCTGCCAAGGTTCCAACGCAAGTGACCTATCCAACAAGTAATTCTTTAGCAGATCAATTAAAAATTGTTGCAAGACTTATTAAAGGAGGTTTAAAAACACGCGTGTATATGGTTAATTTTGGAGGCTTTGACACACATGCGGTTCAAGTGAATGCCACAGATACAACCACGGGTGCTCACGCAACTTTATTGGGCAGAGTGAGTGATGCAATTAGGGCTTTCCAAAAAGACCTTAAATTTTTGGGTGTAGATGATCGAGTTGCGGGTATGACATTTTCTGAATTTGGTAGACGCGTTAAATCCAATGGCAGTTCCGGTACTGACCATGGTGCTGCTGCTCCATTATTTGTTTTTGGAAAAAATGTTATACCTGGTGTTTTAGGGGCTACTCCTAAATTTGGTGCTAATGCTACTGTTGGCGAAAATGTACCTTTTGAATTTGATTTTAGAAGTGTGTATGCAACCCTTTTATCTAATTGGCTTTGCGTTTCTGATACCGATTTGCAGCAAATCATGCTCAAAAATTTTCAAACACTGCCACTCGTCAATGCAGCAGCTTGTAAGAAAGCAGTTAATTTGTCGGGCGAGGATTTAGTGCATAATTATCCCAATCCATTTACGAGTAAAACAGTGATTTCATTTAAAACCGCTGGCGGTCACACCCTCATTCAGGTGATGGATATGTTAGGTCGCGTGATCACGAATTTAACGGATCGTGATTATGCTGCTGGTACGTATACGGTTGTATTTGATTCTGGTAGCCTTCCTAGTGGCGTGTATTACGCGAGGTTACAAAACATGTCTGTACAACAGGTTCATACGATGTTAAAAGTCAAATAGGTTTACGTTAAAATTCTTGCTTACTTTGTAGGATGGAAATTAGTTTTAATACACCAGCCCTTCTTTTCCCGGCTATTAGTTTAATTATGCTTGCTTATACCAATAGGTTTTTAGCACTCAGTAGTAGGGTGAGAAATTTGCATGATAAATACCAGAACCAAGAACAAAAACATATCATACACGGTCAAATAAAAAACCTTCGCTACCGCCTAAAGCTTATTAAAAATATGCAAGCATTAGGGGTGGTAACTTTTTTAGGTTGCATACTTTGTATGTACCTAATTTATGTTCAGTTTATGTTAGCTGCAAATATTGTTTTTGCAATCAGCCTAATTTCATTTTCTGCTTCTTTACTACTCTCACTTTTAGAAATACAATTAAGTACCAAAGCACTAGAACTAGAACTGAGTGATATGGAAGGGCTCGAAGATCCTTCTGTGATTGAATACTTTAAAAAGAAATTCGGTAAAGAATAAAATCCGCAATTTAGCGCGTAACTTTTCTTTCTCCGATTTGCTGGCGCCACATGGCATAATAAAGTCCTTTATCTGCTAGAAGTGCTTCATGTGTTCCGGTTTCAACAATTTGCCCTTTTTCTAATACATAAATCCGGTTTGCATGCATGATCGTGCTGAGCCTATGTGCAATCATCACTGTAATTTGTTCACGCTCTTCAGAAATGGCATGAATGGTTCTTGTAATTTCTTCTTCTGTAATACTATCGAGTGATGACGTTGCTTCGTCAAAAATAAGTAAGTGCGGATGTCTGAGTAATGCACGCGCAATTGACAACCTTTGTTTTTCTCCACCACTGAGTTTTAATCCGCCTTCACCAATAATACTATCTAGGCCTTGTTGTGCTTTAGATAAAATAGAATGGCAACTTGCTTTTTCAAGTGCTATAATCATTTCGGCATCAGTGGCATTTGGAAATACGAAGCTTAAGTTTTCTCTAATCGTGCCTGCAAACAGTTGTGTATCCTGTGTGACAAATCCAATTTGATTTCTAAGTTCTTCAAAATCAATGTCATTTTCTTTAGCGCCATTGTATTCGATATGTCCATTTTGAGGCCTGTAAAGACCCACCAATAGTTTAACAAGGGTGCTTTTGCCAGCACCAGAAGGGCCCACAAAGGCAATGGTTTCCCCTAGTTTAACGTCAAATGAGATATTGTCAAGCGCCTTAAATTGTGCGCTTTGGTGCTGAAATGAAACACCAGAAAAGGCGAGGGTTTGAACTGCACCAACAGTGGTTGGATGATCTGGTCTTCCTTCCACTTCACGACTCATTAGTTTGTGAAAATTTTGAAGCGATGCTTCTGCTTCTCTATAACTTAAAATAATGCTACCAATTTCTTGTAGTGGGCCAAAAATAAAGAAGCTATAAAATTGAAGTGATATCAATTGGCCAACTGTTAAAACATCTCTATAGATAAGCCACATGAGCGTAAAAGTGATCACTTGCCTTAAAAAATTAACAAGTGTCCCTTGTATAAAACTAAGCGAACGAATACTTTTTACTTTTTTGAGTTCAAGCCCTAAAATTTTATAAGTATTGGTGTTGAGTCTTTTTACTTCTTGGTCTGTTAAGCCTAAGCTTTTAACAAGTTCGATATTTCTTAAACTTTCGGTAGTGGTACCCGCAAGTGCAGTGGTTTCTCCAACAATTGCTTTTTGAATTACTTTTATTTTTTTACTGAGTAAATTGGTGACGGCACCAATAAGTATTGCGCCACCTAAATAAATAGGTACAATTGACCAGTGTAGTCTGGTTGCATAAATTGAAACAAATATTACACTAACAATAATGCCAAACAATACATTGATGACATATCCAATAAACTTTTCGGTGTCGGCTCTTACTTTTGTTAAGATGGAAAGCGTTTCACCACTTCGTTGGTCTTCAAAATCTTGATAGGGTAAGCGCATGGAGTGTTGCAGTCCATCTGTAAAAATTTTAGCACCAAATTTTTGTATCACTACATTCACGGTATAATCCTGAAAAGCCTTTGCTAGTCTGCTTACCATCGCAGTGCCTACAAGTAAAAAAAGCATACCCATAATGCCTTTGATAAATTCATTTTCACTTCTAAAAGTTCCGTCTGCATTGGTTTTTGCATGATTGGCAAACTGATCAATTAGTTTACCGAAAATCATAGGATCGAATAATGAAAAAGTTTGGTTAATACCTGCAAGTAGTAACGCTAATAGTACTAACCCTTTATAGGGCTTTAAGTATGTAATGAGTAATTTCATAATGCTAAAGTATTATTCCGCTGCTGCTGCAGCTTCATTGCAAGTATCTATAAATGCTAACATTTCTGGGCGTCCAGTTTTTAACTCGGCGCTTGTTACAAAATGGCGGGGCAAAAATTGCCAACTTTCTTTGAGGACAGCAAAAAAGCTATCTATATTTCTTTTAACTACGCCAGGCTTTTCTTTGTCAATTTTAGTAAATACGAGTGTAAATACAATCCCCCAACTATCCAATTGACTAATAAATTCTAAATCGTTTTTTTGAGGACCATGTCTACTATCAATCAGTACAAAAACTTGTACTAGGTTTTCTCTTTTTTTGAAATAACCTTCAATCATTTGTTCCCAGCGTCTTCTGTCTGTTTGAGACCTTTTTGCATAGCCGTAGCCAGGCAAATCAACAATAAACCACTTGCTCCTTGGTGCTTTTGCTTTTTGAGTGCTCTCTATTTCAAAATGGTTAATGAGTTGTGTTTTTCCGGGTGTACCAGATGTTTTGGCTAAACTCTTCTGGCCAGTAATCATATTAATTAAAGAAGACTTACCTACGTTACTGCGTCCTATAAATGCATATTCGGGCCTATCAGGCTTTGGACATTTGTCAAAACTAGGACTTGAAACCAAATAGCTGGCTTTTGTAATTTCCATGCTGCAAGTTAACAAAAAGCCCGCTTAGTTTAGTAAGCGGGCTAATAAAAGAGCTTTGTAGGGGTCTATTAATTCTTTTTCTTAATTAAACTATCAATCGGGTAAGTTGCTTTCATAGAGTCGAGTACAGACTGGGCCCAGTTCGTTATTACAACTCTTTCTTCTTCTGTTAATTTGGCTTCAGCATGTATGAGGCTATAAGATTCAAGTGGCATTTCACCTTCTTTCACTTGCTCTATCACTTCTTCCATTTTATGGTATTGCTTGCGTAGTTTATAATTAGCAAAATCATCTAAATTAAAATGTTTTTTACCATCTACAATATGGTCATTGATCCACCATGCAAGTGGTTGAACACTAGCATACCACGGGTACTTTGAGTTATTGCTATGACAATCATTACAAGCTTTTACTAAAATAGCGTTCACTTCTTTTGACACTGGATAGATGGTCGCAATATTTTTCGAATGGTCATCTGACATATTTTTTTCAGGTCTAAACGCTTGTAATACCACTAAGACAACAACAAGTGCAAGTCCAATTTTTTTTAGTATGCTCATGGGGGTAATTTTTATATTAAAATATTGCCGGTCATTTCTGCCGGTATTGGTAAATCCATTAAATGTAAAATAGTAGGTGCAATGTCGCCTAGCTTACCTGCTTTAAGGTTTACTTTTAAATCATTATCTACTAGAAATAAAGGTACCAAATTTAAAGTATGCGCCGTGTTAGGACTTCCGTCTTCGTTAATCATAAAGTCTGCATTGCCATGGTCTGCAGTGACAAGTAAGGTATACCCGTGCGCAAGGCCTGCTGTCACCACTCTATTTACACAAGCGTCTACGGTTTCTACCGCTTTTATAGCCGCCTCAAAAACGCCTGTATGACCTACCATATCTGCGTTTGCGTAGTTTAGGCATATAAAATCTGCAGATTCGGCTTCTATTTCTGGTACCAATAAATCGGTGATTTCAACAGCACTCATTGCTGGTTGTAAATCGTAAGTAGCAACTTTTGGGGAAGCCACCATAATTCTATTTTCTCCTTCAAAAGGTTTTTCTCTTCCGCCGCTAAAAAAGAAAGTTACGTGCGGATATTTTTCGGTTTCCGCAATTCTAATTTGCTTTTTACCATGTGCGGCTAATACTTCACCTAATGTGTTTTGTAAATTATCATTTTCAAATACCACATGGACGCCTTTAAAGGTTTGATCGTACTGTGTCATCGTGGTATAATGAAGCTGTAATGGCTGCATATTAAATGTAGGAAATGCTTGTTGCGTTAACACTTCTGTAATTTCTCTACAACGGTCTGTTCTAAAATTAAAACAGAATACCGCGTCACCCTCTTTGATAGCAGCAACGGGTTCGTTATTATCATTTATAATAACAGTAGGTAATAAAAATTCGTCGGTGGTATCTGCAGCGTATGCAGCTTCTAAAGCAGCTGTAGCACTGGTAGCACGAGGCCCTGTACTATGCACCAAACAATCATATGCGAGCTTTACTCTTTCCCATCTTTTATCACGGTCCATGGCGTAATAACGGCCACTAATGGTCGCAATTTTACCTACGCTATTTTGTAAATGCGCTGAAAGTGTATTGATAAAGCCTAGTCCACTTTTAGGGTCTGTGTCTCTACCATCTGTAAATGCATGAATGTATACTTCGGTAAGTCCATTTGCTTTGCAATAATCGCAAATAGCGGTTAAGTGATTGATATGCGCATGTACGCCACCATCACTAACAAGTCCCATTAAGTGCAGTGGTTTGTTGTTTGTTTTAGCATAGGCTACTGCTTCTAAAAAGGTAGGATTACTAGCCAGTTCGCCCGTTTTAATAGCAACATTGATGCGTTGTAATTCTTGATATACAATACGACCTGCACCAATATTTAAGTGCCCCACTTCTGAATTACCCATTTGTCCTTCTGGTAAGCCTACCTCTTCGCCACAAGTAACTAGCGTGTTATTTGCATATTTTGTATAAAGACTATTTACAAAAGGTGTTTTTGATTGTTGGATGGCATCAGACATTTTTTTAGTACCAAGTCCCCATCCGTCCATAATGACGAGAATTACTTTGCGCTTCATACTGCAAATTTACAACCTTTATTTTTTAGGCAAAACCTCAATTTTAAAGGGTTTAGGCTTATTAATTGCTGCATCTTAGTTATTTTTGGGTGCGTCAATCAAAACCAGACCATGAAAAAGCATTTATTAGGCCTTTTGTTCCCACTTCTGCTGTTATCGACAGCATTTGAAGGGCCTTTTCAAGGTGATGCCGATCAGGTTATTGCTGCTTTAAAATCTGGTAATGCCTCAGAAATTGCAAAACATTTTGCAGTGGTCGTAGACATTAAATTTTTGAATGCTCCGGAAGATAAAATTGTAGCAACCGAAAAAGCTGCCGAAAAACTCGCCGCTTTTTATTCCGAATACCAGGTTAAAGGTTTTGAACGTACCGCCCAAAGAGAAATTGGAAACACGATGTATTTGACGGGGAAAATTTCAGGCGGCGCAAAAAATTATAATATTACGCTCATGCTCATGAAAAAAAATGGAGCGCCTTATCATATTGTAACCCTTCGTGTTAATTAATGACCATTTTATTTTGATGAGTAAAAAAAATAAATCAGACGCAAGGGGGTTCATTTATAGCACCGATCCAAATTTTAGCTTCGAGCCAGCGCAGGATGAAATATTGGAAACCATACCGCCAGCAAAACAACCACTACGCATTAGGCTAGACACCAAACATAGAGCTGGCAAGGCTGTTACGCTTATTACAGGATTTATTGGCACAAGCGACGACGCAGAAAAATTAGGCAAACAGCTAAAAAATTTTTGTGGTACGGGAGGTTCTGTAAAAGATGCTGAAATTATTGTACAAGGAGATCAGCGCGATAAAGTGTTACAGTGGCTATTAAAAAATAGTTATAGCGCTACCAAAAAAATCTAATGATTACAATTTTAGTAGTCAATCTCTAATTTCAGCTTTTCTTTCAATTCTTTAAGTAGCGGATATTGCTCGCTGATACGTTCAAATTTTTGTTTACTATTTAAACGCATGTGAATAGGCACATCTTCTTTTTCTGTGGCGTCAACAATGACACTAAATTTTATAGACCTGTTATTAAACGTAGCAAATATTTGATCAATGAGCATCATACGCTCCTGTTCTACAAATTTTTGAGCTGTTAAACCAGGTACACGAACCGTAAAATGAATATCGTTTTCTATTTCAAGCACTGCCATTTTAAATGTCCCAGACGAGGAGTGCTTTTGTTGCGCTTCAAGTGTTGCACCATAAGCGTCCCAGCAAGCCCTTAGTTTTTCGATATTCAAAGATTCCGCTTCCTTAACCTCTTCGATAGCATATTGATCACCATATTTTTCCCTCAAGGCAGTTAATAGGTTCTTTTTTGGACCCGAAGCTTGAGCCGGAGCTGCGCTAGTTGTTGCCGTCGAAATTGTTGCCACTTTTGTAGGTGTCGATGCTGGTGCAGCAGGTGGCATTTGAGTTTGTGCGGTAGGGGATGTTTGCATCACAGCTTGTGCAGTAATGCCTGCAGCTACATCCGTATCTATAGAAAGACTTGGTTTGCTAGCAGTTGTATTATTTGGAGGGGTAATAACTTGTATAGAAGGAATACTTCTTGTTTTGATTGCTACTGGTCCGTCAATCCGTTTTTTTTTTACAATTGAACCATTTTCTGAGGCAAGCTCTATGGCCTCTTGTAAAAAATTAAGTTTAATGAGCGTGAGTTCTACGTGTAATCTTTTGTTACGCGCCATTTTATAATTGATCTCTGCTTCATTTAAAATATTAAGCGCACTCACTAAATACGACATACCCATTGCAGCAGCAGCAGCAATATATTTTTCTTGCATGCCTTCTACTACTTCTAATAAAGGGGCTGATTTGGGGTCTTTGCAAACTAAAATATTACGGATGAATTCGGCAAAACCATTGAGTACCATATCCCCTTCAAAACCCTTTCTATTGATTTCATCATAAAGAATCATAGATGCCGCCAAATCCTTTGCTTGCATGCTTTCTAGCATTTTAAAGAAGTAATCTTCGTCTAAAATATTTAAATGCTCAAGTGTGTTTTGATAGGTTAAGCTGCCACCCGTAAAACTTACAATTTTATCTAAAATGCTCAGTGAATCACGCATACAGCCTTCGCTCTTTTGTGCAATTACTTGTAGCGCGGCACGCTCGGCTTTAATAGATTCTTTACCTGCAATTTCTTCAAGGTGTTCTACGGTGTCGTTGTTGGTAATTCTTTTAAAATCAAATATTTGACAACGACTTAAAATCGTAGGAAGTATTTTATGTTTTTCGGTAGTCGCTAAAATAAATATTGCATATGAAGGTGGTTCTTCTAATGTTTTTAAAAATGCATTAAAGGCACTAGCGCTGAGCATGTGTACCTCATCCACAATATATACTTTGTATTTACCAGCCTGCGGTGCAAATCTTACCTGTTCTACAAGGGACCTGATATCATCCACCGAGTTGTTACTCGCCGCATCCAGTTCATGAATATTTAATGAAGTGCCCGCATCAAAAGATACACAACTATTACAGGTGTTACAAGCTTCGCCATCTGGTGTAGGGCTTGTGCAATTAATGGTTTTGGCTAAAATTCTGGCACATGTTGTTTTACCAACGCCTCTTGGTCCACAAAACAAAAACGCATGTGCGAGTTGATTGTTTTTGATGGCGTTTTTTAGGGTTGTCGTAATATGCGATTGCCCAACAACAGTATTAAAGTTTTGGGGTCTATACTTACGGGCCGAAACAACAAAATGATTTTCCATAACAGGGTTGCAATATAAGCACAACGGCAGGCTTACCCTTATCTAAACCCCACCTTTTTTGCACATGGGTATAATTTTAGCCGTATACCATTTCTGGGTGACGCTCAAAGGGCTTTGCGGCATCAAAAAGACATCTGAAAGTGACCATCCTCCGACTTGGCTTAGCCCCTAAGCTCTTATAAATATTGAGCATTTTTGGGTTCCAATCTCCAGCCCAGCCCATTTCGTAGCGGTCATACCAATCTTTGTTTTTAATGAGCAGTGAGCATTCCTGAATCATGAAGCTGTCAATACCTAGTGATTGATATTTAGGAACAATTCCAAAAGCGAGTCCGGTTAATTGTTTGTTTTTGCCCGTTTTTGTCATGTACAATAAACGAAGTTTTTCGAACCAGCCCAGTTTACCATTAAAGTGTTTGAAATATTGATTGAGGTCCGGAATGTTGATGAACATTCCAATAGGCTCTGCTTTATAATACGCAAACCAAACAAGGCGTTCATCCATAATTGGTTTCATAGTTTTAAACAGCTTGATCACTTGTTCTTTGGTGATTTCTTTAGCTTCACCATGTTGCGCCCATGCGGCGTTGTATACTGTTGCAAAATCTCCCGCATATTTTTCAAGCTCACTTAATTTAACATGCTTGGCCACATAGTCTGGCTTTGCAGCAAAGCGTGCGTGTCTTTCAGGAAATCTACTAGGTAGCTCCTCTTTTACACTCATGGCATAATAGAACTGGTTGTAATAATTTTGAAATCCGTAGTTGCTAAATAGTGTTTCGTAATATTCGGGATTATAAGACATGCCATACATAGGCGGCTTGTCAAAACCTTCTACCATTAGGCCCCACCACTTATCTCTGTCTCCAAAATTGATGGGTCCATCCATGGCTTCCATTCCTTTTTGTGCAAGCCAATCTTTAGCAGTATCAAATAGTAAATTAGCTGCTGGCTGATCATTGATGCAATCAAAAAAACCAACTCCACCGGTTTTAAATTCGGTTCCTTTATTTATATATTTTGAATTGGTAAATGCTGCGATGCGCCCTACAAGCGAGCCGTCATCTGTTTGAAGTATCCATCTTTTCGCTTCTCCGTATTTGAAATTTTTATTTTTAGCAATATCAAAAACATCGTTAACCTCATTGTTTAGGGGTCTAATATAATTGGGGTTGCCTGCATTGATAATCGCTTGCACGTCTAAAAAATCTTGTGCGGTTGCTGCGCTTGTTACTTCAATTAAATGCATCGTATTTCTTTACTTCAAAGTTAGGATTTGGATGTTACAATTGGTGTGCTTCTTTTTTAAAAAGTATCTGTTCCAATTTAGTGTCATGATTGTAAATGTCTTTTCTAAATTGTAATACCCCATTACTATCTACCCAACTTGTAAAATAGGCTATAAAAACGGGTATTGTTTTTTTAAGGGTTACCCACTTTTCTTTTTGCTGATGCATGGCGCTGTCTATTTTTATTGCGGTCCAACTAGCATCGTTTCTGAGCAGGTAACCTGCCATTTTACGTGCGTCACCAAGTCTAACACAGCCATGGCTTAAACTTCTGTTTTGCTTTGCAAAAAGGTGTTTTCCGGGGGTATCATGTAAATAGATATTGTAGGGGTTGGGAAATAAAAACTTCACAAGTCCTAGGGAGTTTGATGCACCTGGTAGTTGTCTAATTGTAGGCAGGTCACCATGTGTGGTAATTTCCATATTTTTTGAAGCCAAATAATTACTATTATTTCTAATTCCAGGTAATATTTCTGCTCTCACAATGCTTGGAGGCACATTCCAATAAGGACTAAAAACAATATAGCGCATTCGGTCACTAAATATGATCGTATTTTTTGACGCCGACCCAACAATAACAGGCATTTTGAATTGTATTTTACTGCTATCAAAAACAATTAGCTGGAAAGCTGGAATATTGACAACAATATAATTACTATCCATCATGGCGGGCATCCAGCGCAGGCGCTCTAGGTTAATTGCAATTGTATTTGCGTATTTTTGGATAGGCGTTCGAATTGCTTGTAATAATGTTTTGTCTATATAGTTTGTTTTGGGCAGCCCCATTCTTTCTTGAAAATGCTGAATAGCAACATCTAGTAAGCCACTATATAGTGATGTTGTATCTGTACTTTTATAATCACCAAGTAATTTTAATTTCTTTTTGATTTGTTTAATTACAGGAGCCGTTTCTCCTTTGTTTATTTTAATGTTGGAAGTAGGGATGTTTATGCCCGAGTCAAGTGCTGCAATCGTAGATAGGCTTACGAAATTTTCGAGTAATTGTTTAAAATTTTGACTACCCGTATTAAATCCTGTTATTGTTGCCGGGTTCAGCCATTTTTTTAATTGATTTACCAGCGGCAGTGATTTTTTAGGAATACGCCAGTTTACGTCAGCTGGGTCTATATCACTTGGCATCAGCCATTTTTCTGCGTATGCAAAAAATGCGAGGCTTAAGGATAAATCAATATCACTAGCAGCATTATGTTGAGAAAAATTTTGTTTGGTTAGTTGTCCAACAAAATTACTATCAATGCTATTTGGCGCTAGTTTGTTTGCATGTATAATAAAATCTTTGGTATGCTGGTTCATTTGATTGTTTTGAATCCATACATATTCGTGTTGGTTGGAAGCGTAAAACTCCTTAATGGCAGTACTATATTTTGGATCTACTTGGTTTTTAATAATAAATGAATCGATGAAAGCTGCTGTTATGCTGTCCTGTTTTTGCGTGCTGTATTCATTTCCCCAGCAATTTGTAGAACTTATAATACTAATGACTGCAATAAATAATCGAAACAATAAACGACTGCGTATGCTAAAATAGATTGCTTTCATGCAGTAATTTGAGTGGTACATTTAATTTTTAAAAACGAGTAAAGCGGCAGCAACCATACCAGCGGTTTCTGTTCTAAGTCTTGTAATGCCAAGGCTTACAGGTAGGTAATTGGCGGCAAGGGCTGCTTCAATTTCTGCAGGTGTAAAATCTCCTTCGGGTCCAATCAAAATACTGCAATCGTTACTATTGGGTGCATCTTTGAGTTCTGTTTTATTGCCTTCTTCACAATGTGCAATGAGCCCCTGAGCTGCAGGATGTTGTTTTAAAAAAGCAGCAACAGATAAAGGCTCAGTTAAAACAGGCAACCATGTTTGTTTACTCTGAATGAGTGCTGCAACAAGTACGCCTTGCATGCGTTCTTGTTTGAGATTAGACCGCTCGCTTCGCTCGCAAATTAACGGGACAATTTTTGTCACGCCCATTTCCGTCGCCTTCTCTAAAAACCATTCAAACCGGCTTGTGTTTTTTAATAGTCCAATAGCAATACAAACATTTTTTTCTGGAGCAGGGGTGTGTACTACCGATTCAATTTTTACGACTGTCTTTTTTTTGTCGGGCGCTACAATACTTGCTGTATATAGGTTTCCGGTACCATCTGTGATGTGTATATTTTCGCCAGCACGCATGCGTAGCACTTGAATACAATGTTTTGAAGTCACTTCACTTAATTCAAAGTGCGTGCTTGTTTGCTGAATAGTAGGTTCAAAAAAATAGGGCAGTGCCGACATGATATTTGCTAAAAAATAGAAAATTAAAAAGGTGTTTCGTTGTCAAATCCTTCATCAAAATCACCCTCATTCATTTTGCTTTCTTTTTGAATAAAAAGTTTGGCGTTGTCTTGTCCCGCAGCGCCAGATGTGCTTCCAGGTGCTACTGGTTTCCAATTGCTGGTTCCAAAACCTGAACCATCGCCATCCCATTCTTCAAATTTTTGAATGTCTAATTTAGCCCTTAGTTTAATGGTATCTAGTTGACCATTTCTATGTTTTGCAATTCTAATATGCGTTTCTCCATGTGTGCTTTCGCCCATGTCGTTACTCATTACTTCGTAGTATTCTGGACGGTAAATAAACATAACCATATCTGCGTCCTGTTCAATCGCACCCGATTCACGAAGGTCACTGAGCTGCGGCATTTTACTTTCCTTTCTGGTTTCTACCGCACGACTTAACTGCGATAGTGCTACAATCGGAATGTTCAATTCTTTGGCAAGCGCTTTTAAGCTTCGAGAGATATTTGAAATTTCTTGTTCACGGTTATTATTTCTGTCGCCGCTGCCGCTCATTAATTGTAGGTAGTCAATAATGATAATGCCAACCTTGTGTTTGTTTACAAGTCGGCGGGCCTTGGCTCTAAATTCAAAGATGTTTAAAGCGGCAGTATCATCAATGTACAGCGGCGCGCGCTCTAATTTTTTTAACCCCTTTGCGTGTAGTTGTTGGTATTCATAATCTTCTAGTTTACCTCTAGAAATTTTTTCCATTTTAATTTCACTCTCTGCGCTTAAAATACGTTGCACGAGCTGTGGTGCACTCATCTCTAACGAGAAAAACCCAACAGGGATAGGCTTTGTAGGGTGTAGCGCTGCGTTTCGTGCCAGATTTAATGCAAAGGCTGTTTTACCTACAGAGGGTCTTGCCGCAAGGATAATTAAATCGGTTGGCTGCCATCCAAAAGTGATGCGGTCTAATGTTGGAAATCCACTTGGTACCCCAGAAATATCTTCAGTTTTGGTACGCAGTTCATCAATACGGTTGATCGTTTTTGCAAGTACTTGACCTATTTCTTCAAAATTCTTTTTTAAATAATTGTTGGTGATGTTAAACATTTTTGTTTCACTTTCATCAAGTAAATCAAAAACGTCGGTACTATCTTCGTATGCGTCACCAATAATTTCACCACTAATTCTGATCAGTTCGCGCTGAATAAATTTTTGCAAAATAATTCTTGCGTGTGCATCAATGTTGGCAGCAGAAACCACCGAGTTGGTGAGCTTGGTTATCTGATAAGGGCCACCTACTAGATCCAATTCGCCTTTCGATTTTAATCCTTCTACGACCGTTAATATATCGATGGGCACACTGTCATTTTGTAGTTGCTGCATCACTTTAAAAATGATTTGATGCGCTTCTACATAAAAGCATTCAGGTTTAATGATTTCTGAAACCGTATCAAAAGCACTTTTTTCCAGCATGATGGCGCCCAACACGGCTTCTTCGAGTTCTTTTGCCTGCGGAGGCACTTTGCCATAGAGCATGCTGCTCATATCTATAGAAGGCTTTCTAGGTTTACGGTTTGTATTGGTAATTTTTACGTCCATTTTGAGTTGCTTTAGTCTTTTGTTTGTGGTGCTTCCCACAAACAGATCAGAGCGAATATGCACCAAGATTTGCGCTTTTTCAAGTATTTCTTCGCTATTTTTCGTCCACACGGAACTAACCGTTCCACGCAGGTTTTTACTGCGCTATCCACACAATTTACTACTGTTATCCACCAATATCAAAACTTATTCCACTAAAAAAGGTCATTATTAACAAATCTTGTGCAGAAAGAAGTATTGGATGAATCTGCGTTTTGTTCTCACGAAAGCGTAGCATTTACGGCTATAAAAACTTATTTTTGAGGCCCTTAAACACGTATAAGCAATCATGACCATAAGTTATAACTGGCTATCTGAATACCTGCCCTGGAGCATTGAACCTGAAAAATTGTCTAAAATTTTAACCTCTATTGGTTTAGAAGTTGAAAGTTTAACGTTTTATGAAAATGTAAAAGGAGGACTTGCCGGCTTAACGGTTGGAGAAGTGCTTACTGCCGTGCAGCATCCCAATGCCGATAAATTAAAAATCACAACTGTACATATTGGTGCTGAAGCGCCGCTGCAAATTGTATGTGGTGCATCTAATGTTGCGGTAGGCCAAAAAGTAATGGTGGCTACTATTGGAACTACTATTTATCCAAGTACCGGCGATCCTTTAACCATGCGTGTTGCAAAAATTAGAGGGGAAGAAAGTTTTGGTATGATTTGTGCCGAAGACGAAATAGGACTTGGTACCAGTCATGACGGCATCATGGTTTTAGCAGCAGACACTGTTGTTGGAACGCCTGCTGCCAAGCTGTTTGAGCCCTATCAAGACTGGGTGTACGAAATTGGATTAACACCTAACCGAATGGATGCGATGAGTCATTACGGTGTTGCAAAAGACGTGTGTGCTTATTTAACGCACCACGAAAAAGAAGCAAAACCAGTGGCTCCATTTCCATCATCTTTTAGCCCAGATCAAAATAATAAAACCATTTCAGTTAGTATCGAAAACGAAACAGCGTGTAAGCGTTATGCGGGTATCGAATTAACGGGCGTAAAAGTTTCTGATTCTCCAAGTTGGTTAAAAAATAGATTAACCGCCATTGGTGTAAGACCAATCAATAACATCGTAGACGTTACCAATTATATTTTACACGAAACCGGCCAACCGCTACATGCTTTTGATGCTGCTGCTGTTTCGGGTGGCAAAGTGATTGTAAAAAATGTAGCTGCTGGTACTGCATTTACAACCCTTGATACCAAAGAAAGAAGATTACAAGATTCAGATTTACTAATATGTAATGCCACAGATCCTATGTGCATTGCGGGTGTGTTTGGTGGTGCTGCAAGTGGCGTTCATGCTGGCACGACGTCTATATTTTTAGAGAGTGCTTGGTTTCATCCAACAACTATTCGTAAAACGTCTTTACACCATGGACTCCGCACCGACGCTGCTACTAGATTTGAAAAAGGAGTTGATATTGCTTCTACTGTTTCCGTATTAAAAAGAGCCGCTTTACTTATTAAAGAAGTGGCTGGCGGTTTCATCAGTTCTGATATTACAGACATCTATCCGGTGGTGACGCCTAAAACAGAAGTGGCTGTTAAATACCATTACATTAAAAAGTTAAGTGGTAAAAATTACCACCCCGAAGCGGTAAAAAAAATCTTGACTGCACTGGGTTTTGAAGTGCTTGGAGAAGGTATCGATGAACTCCGTGTTGCAGTGCCATACAGCAAACCAGACATTAGTATCCCTGCCGATTTAGTAGAAGAAATTTTGCGTATTGATGGACTCGATAATATTGAAATTCCGACCACCATTACCATTAGCCCTGCTGTAGAAGTAGCAAGTGCTAAAGAAGTGATTAAAGAAAAAACAACGCAGTTTTTAGTAGGTAAAGGCTTTATAGAAATTTTTACAAACTCTATTACCAATAGCCAATATTTTACGCCTGCTGTTTTAGAAACGGCCGTTAAAATGATGAATAATTTAAGTGCCGATTTAGACGTGCTTCGTCCATCGATGCTTGAAACCGGACTTGAAACCATCGCCTACAATTGTAACAGACGTAATCATAATTTGCGTTTGTTCGAATTTGGTAAAACCTATGCTACCAGTGGTTCTGGGCATTATTCTGAAACGGAACATTTGTGTATTTATTTAAGTGGGTTAGATGCCGAAGAAGGCTGGCGTGTAAAATCCAAAGAACAAGACCTTTTAATGGCTAAAGGCATTTTGCAGGCGATTGCTACAATTACTGGACTGCCTCCTATTAGCTGGTCAATAGACGACACTGCTAAGGATACCGCAAGCACCTGTGTTGCTGCAACAGTGGGTGGTATTCAAATTGCTACTTTACTAGAAGTGTCACCCAAAAAGCGTCAACAATTTGATATCAAACAAAGCGTTGTTTTTGTAGATATTGATGTGGCTGCACTTGTTACGGCCGCTGAAAAACAAAAAATTGTTTACACCGAAGTATCTAAGTTTCCAGCGGTACAAAGAGATTTGGCACTTGTAGTAGACCGCGCTGTAACCTATGCTGCTATTGAGCTTGCGGTAGGTACCGTAAAGCTTCCTAAACTTAAAGGCATTCGTTTATTTGATGTATTTGAAAGCGATAAATTAGGGGTTAACAAAAAGTCGATGGCGCTTAGTTTTACATTTGTAGACGAAGAAAAAACCATGACAGACACCGAAACGGACAGTATGGTATCAAAATTAATTGGGGCTTTTGAAAAAGAATTAGGTGCTGAAATCAGAAAATAAGCACTTATATTTATACGCATATTTACATGTTTGAATTCGAAACACATATCAAATCTTTGCAAGAAAAGTTGCAGCTGTTGCTTAAAAATCAGCAGCAGTTACTTCGTGAAAATCAGCGCCTAGCTGCCGATTTAGAAAAGGCAACAAGCATTGTAGACCAAAAAGAGGAGATGCTTCGTAACCTTCAACAACAGCTAGACGGTTTGCAGGTAAGTTCTGCGGGTGGTTATTCGGATCAAGAAAAAGCGGCCCTCGAAAAGCGGATTAACACCTACCTCAAAGAAATTGACCACTGTTTAACGCTTCTTAAATAAATAGTATGTCTGAGCTCATCCCTATCAATATTGTTATTGCAGACCGTAGCTACCGCATCCGAATTGAACCTGATGAGGAGGAAATGGTACGCAAAACAGCCAGTCTCATCAACGACAAAATAGCCGAATACCGTCAAAATTTGGCTGGGAAAGACATGCAGGATTATGTAGCCATGGTGCTTTTGTGGTTTGCCACCGAGCAAAATACAAGCACCATCCATGAACTAAAGTGGAAAGAAGCGGCCGAAAAGATAAACTCTCTCGAAAAACTCATTGATAAAGCGCTGATTTAAGTATCTTCGTTCCTATCCGTTTACTTATTAAAGTAAATCTTCATGTGTATGCGTGAAAGAATGATTGTGAACAACTTAAAAAAAGCTAAAAATGGACCAGACGATTGTCTCTATAATACTTGCCGCCACCTCACTAGTAGTAGGGGTTGTCGCGGGAAGGGTTTTCTTCGCAAAAAATACTAAAAAACAAATTGAAGAAGCCAACACCCAAGCCGCTAACATCTTAAAAGAAGCCGAATTAAGGGCTGAAACTGTTAAAAAGGAAAAGCAACTTGAGGCTAAAGAAAGATTTGTTCAGCTGAAGTCTGAACACGAAAGAGAAGTGTTGGAGCGTAACCGCAAAGTGGTAGACGTAGAAAACAGACTCAAGCAAAAAGAAATTTCCGTTAACCAAAAAGAAACTTCGCTAGACAAACAAGTCAAAGAAAACGAAGCCATCAAAGAAAACCTGAACAGACAAATTGATGTGGTAAACGCGAAGCGTACAGAGCTTGAAAAACACCAAGAAGAACATATTCGCCGCCTAGAAAAAATTGCCAATTTAAGTGCCGATGATGCGCGTGAGCAACTCATTGAAAGCCTAAAAAATGAAGCACAAACACGTGCTTTATCCATGCAACAAGACATCATTGAAGATGCTAAGCAAAAGGCCAATAAAGAAGCACGTAAAATTGTTATTCAAACCATACAACGTACGGCAGCAGAGCAAACCATCGAAAATACCGTTACGGTATTTAACCTTGAAACCGACGAAATTAAAGGTCAAATTATTGGTAGAGAAGGTCGTAATATTAGAGCGATTGAAGCTGCAACGGGCGTAGATTTAATTGTAGATGATACACCGGAAGCCATCATCTTGTCTTCTTTCGATCCACTACGCCGTGAGATTGCTCGTTTAAGTTTACAACGCCTTGTTTCTGATGGTCGTATTCACCCAGCGCGTATTGAAGAAGTGGTTGAAAAAACACGCAGACAATTAGAAGAGCAGGTGATGGAAATTGGTGAGCGTACCGTTATCGAAATGGGTATCCATGGACTTCACAAAGAGCTGATTCGTATTGTAGGTAAAATGCGCTTTAGATCTTCATATGGTCAAAACCTACTCATGCACAGTAGAGAAACGGCTAATTTGTGCGGCATCATGGCTTCTGAATTAGGTATGAATCCTAAGCTTGCCAAAAGAGCCGGACTATTACACGATATCGGTAAAGTTCCTGACGAAGAAACAGAATTGAGCCACGCATTATTAGGTGCTAAACTCGCCGAAAAATATGGCGAGAATCCGGCGGTTGTAAACGCCATTGGAGCCCACCACGATGAAATGGAAATGCAATATGTGATTTCTCCTATTATTCAGGCTTGTGACGCCATTTCTGGCGCTCGTCCGGGTGCACGTAGGGAAATCATGCAACAATACTTACAACGTATTAAAGACCTGGAAAACCTGGCTTTAGCGTACCAAGGGGTAGAAAAGGCTTATGCCATCCAGGCGGGTCGAGAACTTCGCGTAATCGTTGAGGCTGAGAAGGTTACGGATGGTGATAGCGACAAATTGAGCTTCGAAATCGCTCAAAAAATCCAAACCGAGATGACCTATCCAGGACAAATTAAAGTAACCGTAATTAGAGAGAAAAGGGCAGTAAACGTAGCTAGGTAAAAAAAATTGCAAATCACTTCCGATTTTCGATTTTTACCCCTACCTTTGCCGTCCGCAAAAATTAAAAGATATGGACGCAGCAGTTCAGTTTGTACACGAACAATTAACCGTAAAAAAGCAATATC
>CANHCY010000013.1 GCA_947459295.1 Chitinophagaceae bacterium | reverse complement strand
TGGAGCTATATTTGCACCTTAATTAAAAAGGTTTCAATTATGGCTTTAAAGGCAGGAATTGTAGGACTACCCAACGTAGGAAAATCAACATTATTTAATGCAGTAAGCATTAACGCTAAAGCCCAGGCTAGCAACTACCGTTTCTGTACTATTGAGCCCAATGTTGGCCTTGTAGACGTTCCGGACGAACGTTTAAGTAAATTAGCAGAACTGGTAATACCTGACCGCATTGTTCCTACCCAAATGGAAATAGTTGATATCGCAGGCTTAGTTAAAGGTGCGAGCAAAGGTGAAGGACTCGGTAATAAATTTTTAGGAAATATTAGAGAGGTAGATGCCATCATTCATGTGATTCGTTGTTTTGAGGATGAAAACGTGTTAAGAGAAGAAGGGGCTATCAACCCGGTAAGCGATAAAGAAATTATTGACACCGAACTACAATTAAAAGATTTAGAAAGTGTAGAAAAGAAAATGCAACGCGTAGAAAAAATGGCGCGTGTGGGTTCTGATACCAAAGCAAAAGCAGAGTTTGAAATATTGACCCGTTGCAAAAATCATTTGGAAACTGGTAAAAGTATATACTCGTTAGGGCTTTCTAAAGAAGAGAATGTAGCCGTAGCTGATTTATTTTTACTTACAGACAAACCCGTTTTATACGTTGCAAACGTGGATGAAGCGAGCATGCATACCGGCAATAAATATTCTGAAATGCTTACCGCTGCTGTTGCACAAGAAGGTGCACAGGTCATTGTAATGTGCAATAACATTGAAGCTCAAATTGCAGAGTTAGAATCTGCGGATGACAAGCAAATGTTTATGGAGGAATACAAAATGACAGAGCCTGCATTAAACCGTTTAATTAGGTCTGCGTATAAATTATTAAATCTAGATACTTACTTTACTGCTGGTGTACAAGAAGTAAGAGCTTGGACCATCTTAAAAGGCTGGAAAGCACCGCAAGCAGCAAGCGTTATTCATACCGATTTTGAAAAAGGTTTTATTAAAGCCGAAGTAATTGCCTACGATGACTATGTAAACCTAGGTAGTGAAGCGGCTTGTAGAGATAATGGTAAATTAAGAATTGAAGGAAAGGAATACCTTGTTAAAGATGGTGATATTATGCATTTCAGATTTAACGTTTAATTGAACGCCTGCTGCATGAAAAAAAATCTTGTATATTTTTTACTTTTTGCAACTACCCTTTTTGGATGTCAATCTAACCCAGACGCTGACACAGAAAGTAGTAACACACCCGCTGCAGCAGCGATTAATCCCCCTATTAATGGCACGTATACTATTCTAGCGGTATACCCGCACAATACCAGTTCATTTACACAAGGTCTTATTTGGCATAACAATACCCTATACGAAGGAACGGGCCTTAACAACCAAAGCAAGCTTTTAAAAACCGATATTGCAACCGGTAAAGCAGTACAAACCCTATCCATTGCAGATAGTTTATTTGGAGAAGGCATTGCCGTTTACAATAATAAAATTTATCAACTAACCTGGCAAAACCACAAAGTGTTTGTCTACGATGCTAGTACCTTCAAAAAAGAAAAAGAATTTAATTGGAACTATGAAGGCTGGGGCATCACATATTATAACAACCATCTTATTATTAGTACAGGAACCAGCAATTTATATTTTGTAAACCCCTCTACCCTAGCCATCGAAAAAACCTTGGGGGTGTATGATAACAATGGATATATCGCCTCCCTGAATGAGCTAGAAATAATTGAAGGAAAAATTTACGCCAATGTATGGGGTGAAAATAAAATAATAGCCATCAATCCTGCATCGGGTCAAGTAGAAAAACAATTTGACTTTACAAATATTTTGCAAAAAACAAATCAACCCATTACCACAGAAACAAATGTTTTAAATGGGATTGCATATGATAGTGTTAGCAAAGCCACTTATATCACTGGCAAAAATTGGCCGGCTATTTTTAAGGTAAGTTTACAATAGAACTTTTTTAGCACCTTACAACTGGTTCAATACCCCTACTATTTTTTCTTAAACGCATAAATCACCGAACTGCATTTATTGACATCCATAAGTGCCGTGATATTGGACCAAAGGCCTACTAGTAAAGCTTTTACAAAGGAGCCGCCCTTATGCTGCTCCGTTAACATCGCTACATAAAAGGCATCAAACCACATTGCTTTTCTAGCGATCAGTGTAAAGCCATGCGCATCCGCGAGTAACTCCATACTTTCTGGAGAAAAATGATACAAATGCCTAGGCGTATCGAGTGCTGCCCAGTTTTGCGCATATATTTTTGCATCGGTACTGGTATAATTAGGCACTGCAATTACAAGTATGCCACTTGGTTGTAACAGTTCTCCAAATCTTTTAAAATATCCATGCAAATCGTGCACATGCTCTAACACATGCCACATGGTAATGGCGTCAAATTGAGTAGCCCCCAATGTGTAAATATTATCTGCTGGCTGTAATTGAATATTATACTTTAGAAAGGCTTGTTTAGCCGCTGTTGTATCCGGTTCTAAACCTATTACCTGCCACCCTCCGGTTTGCATGGTATACACAAAGGCGCCGGTGCCCGCGCCAATATCTAACAGTGTTCCAGTAGGTTTATTTAGCAGATTTATTACCAATTGCTTTTTAGTAAGCAGTGAAAAGCGTCTTACCTTATGATACAGGTTATTGATAAATCCCTTATCGCTATCTGTGTGTGAAACATAGGATTCTGCTGCGTAATAAGGCCCAATAGTAGCCGCATCTGGAACGTTTTGGGTAAATCCTCCACTACATTTTGCACAACGCCAAACTTCAAATGATTCACCAGAAACGGTATGGTCTTTTGCTAGATACAACTTACTAATCGATTCAGATGCGCAAATAGGACAAGCTTGGTAATGAATAGTAGATGCCATTAAAAGGCGAATTAAAATTGATTGTTAAGGTTAAAATAGTAGTTGGCAATAGCAGCCGCAGCAGCTGTAGCTAATAAAAGTGCCGCCACCCACCAATAAGTATCCATGATAGACTTTGCTTCTCGTGTATAGAGTACTCCTTTTTTAAAAGACCATTGTAGGCCACCCGTAATTGGTAGCGTTTCCTGAACCGCATACATAGGTTGGTGCGGTATAAATGAAATACCCGCTCCTTCATTTTGAAAATGACCAACGCTAGCAATATGAACAGGTTGATTCAACTGAATACTAGAAGCTAGTTCCTCAAGTGCTTGATTGGTTGTTGATGTAGCCGTATCAAAATCAATATGATCGAGCGCAGCTACCCAAAAGGCAAATGAAGGATCAGTGGATACTTGACCTGGTATAAAATTTATTTTTTCGTAAGGCGCAGTAATACTTAACCCTCCGGCATCAATTGCTGCGGAAACAGGTACCATTTGGAGGGTACCAATACCAGCCAATTGCAGCTTTTTATGAACCAGTAAAAATGGGTATATATGGTCTAACATGCGCCTACTATTTTCCAGAGAACGAATATACAAATCCCGCCACAACATTTCGGCCAAAAACTTCATATTGGTTCCAACGCTGGTACCTGTTATCAAGTAAGTTATTGAGCTGCAACCAAAATTTAGCAGACTTTACAACCGTAAATGTGGCCCC
The DNA here is from genome assembly GCA_947459295.1 of Chitinophagaceae bacterium. Lineage (GTDB taxonomy): Bacteria > Bacteroidota > Bacteroidia > Chitinophagales > Chitinophagaceae > Sediminibacterium. The sequence goes on along the minus strand of CANHCY010000013.1, from coordinate 44,486 downwards.
CAACGAAAAATCGGCAGCCGCGGGGAGTTTTTTAGTAGCCAATTGTGCATCCATTGCTTGTGCCCCATCCCATGCATACAGCGTAGAAGTCAATGAAATTTTATTGGAGAATTTCCAATGCAAAGATCCGTTAAACTCAAGTGGCAATAATCCAAAGGCTTCTTTTTGAACCGTTAAGCCCGAAAACTTTTTATAGGTAATGCCTCCTAGTATATTCAATTTGTCTTGTAAAGTATAGCTAACATTAGCTTGTAACTGAACCGCGCGCAGCGTAGGTTCAAAAAGAACCTTAAACAATCTACCATCTGTAAATGCATTTACAAAAAGTGCTTGATTTTCATATTCAAGTAATGACAATTTAGCACCATAGGTAAAATGATCTCCTGCTGGAAGTTTTACCCCTAAAAACTGTTCGGTGATTTTAGTATTCGAAAAATTATTAGGAACACGAACCCATGGATTGATCGCTACAAAAGAACGTAAATTGTTTTTTTCAAAATGACCCGACCAGCCTAATTCTATGCGTAGACCATTATTAGGAAGTATGGCAACACCACTAACTTGAGGTAACACAGCATAGGTGCCGTTATTAACAGTAGGTGCAGCACCCAAATGAACTTGAAATTTACTTGTAATCCAACTAAAGGTACTAGGCATCGAAAACAAATTGTTGACAATGGTTATATTACTTGGAATGGTTGGTAAAATGGTATTTGAAAAACTAGCAGTGGGTTGTAATGAAATTTTAAAGTCGGTTCCTAAATTTTTTGAAACAGGCGCTGCTATACTGGTTTCAAATTCTCTTTCATCTACACCCGATTGTAAATAATCAAACGAAATAGTAGGTGTATAATGAATACCAAAAAATGCATCTGTTTTGTTTGCAAGGTGCACCGTAATGCCAGCGCTATTGTATTTATTTAAAATATTATCTTTTGTATATGGAATGTTCGTAGGCTTAAATCCATATGCATAGCGCGTTGTAGATGCTGTCGTAAATTTGACACTCAAATCATGCGCCTCTCCAATTTGATGCGCACTATTGATAGAAAAATTAACATCGGTAAATTCTTGCGCAAATAAAGGCCCTTTCATTTTTTTATAGCCGCCACCAATGTAAGTATTGTTTTTAATACCATCGCCAATATTAAATCCTGCTTCTGCAATAATGGTATTTAAATTTCCAAGTCCTACTTTAATAAAATGATTACGCCTAGATAACATGACTGAATCTGGCACATAGGCAAGCGGCGTAACAGCTACAGCCTGATAACCAAAGCTAATATTTTGCGAAGGAATCAAATATTGCATAGCAACCTTACTATTGTCTAGAAATGGAGTAGCTGCTAAAAAATTAATTTTAGATTGCGGCCTTAGACTTGGCTTAAAAGCAGAGGTAATAGTTACCACTTTAGCCGTATCTGCTGTTTTCGTTGATACAGATTGTGCGCTTGTTTGCAGTGCCCAAAAAGCTGCCATAGCTATAAGAAACCCAACTTTATTCATCTGAATCGGTTTTTATTTTTTTGCTTTATCAGCGGTTACTTGTGTTAATTTTTCTTGTGCTTCTTTTTTCAAATCTTCAAAAGTAGCGTTGGCTATAATGCTTTGATAAGTTGCTTCGGCATTAAAATAATCGAGCTGCTTATGATAAATATCACCTAGTAATATATAAGATTTAGTCACCCAATATTCATAAGAACCAAAGTCTTTGATTTGCTCAAAAGCCACTTTTTCTGAATCATCAAGCTTATTTTGATCAAATAATATTTTGGCATATTGATACTTAGCCTCGGCACTAAATTCAGATTTGCCAGAAGCGATTACTGCTTTATAGAAGATAACAGCTGTGTCTAAAGAGGCGCCTAACTGCTTTGATTTTGCCATCACATAATTGGCCATCATTTTATCGTCAGATGCTGCACTTGACATCTCTAAAATTTGAGTGGCAGCAGGAAGTGCATCTTGCCAGTTAGACTGTTTGGTCGCACTTCTAATTAAGCCACGTACCGCTTCTTTTTTTATGGCTTCATCCGTGGCCATCGCATCTAACTCCTTATAGTAGTTGGTGGCTTTTGCATAATCACGAAGCTCGAAATAATAGGCCCTTGCTAGATGTAATACCGCATCTGTAGCATATTTGTTAGGTGCTTTTGAAGCTAAATAAGTAAGGTATTTAACCGCGCTAGCTGTATTTTTTTCTGATTCATAAATAGTAGCCATTATAAAATGGGCTTCGAGTATATGTGCACCATTAGGAAATTTGTCGATATAGGCACTAACCCCATTTTTGGTTCCCGCAAAATCTTTTTGTTCGTAACGTAAAAGAGCTGCTTGATACGTTAATGAATCTGCTTCTGTTTCTGATAAAGCCTTACCATTTGCTTCCATAAAGGCAATAAAATCCTGTGGTTTTTGATTTTCCACAAAAATGTTTCGAATATACTCGATAGAAGATTCAGCCTCTTCTGTATTTGGGAACTTTGAGAGTAAGCTAGTGAAACTAGCAAGCGCTTCGTTATTTTTATCGGTATTGAAATATGCGACGCCCAGTTTTAAATAAGCCGCCGGATGCCAAGCAGCCAAAGTAACACTGGATGTAATTTGCTGAAGTGGTGATACAGCTAATGCAAAAGACTCAGCGGCTAAATGTGTGTTGGCTATTTCCATATACACATCACCAATCAGCGCCGAACCTGGATATTGCTTTACAAATTTTTGAAGGAGTGCGAGTTTTTCTGATGTTTTATTAGATGCTCCTAATATGATAGACTTTTGAAAATAGGCATAATCTTCTGCGTCATATTGACGGTCAATTACCTGATCATAAAGTGACAACGCCTTGACAAAATCTTTTAACATAAAAAAGCAATCGGCTTTTTTAAGGACCAAGTCCTGAAAAATAGGCGACCCCGTTTTTACAGCACTCGTTGCTTTTTCAAAACTACTGATTGCCTCCGCGTACTGCTGCAATTGCATTTGAGCAAAACCTAAATTATAATAGGCATTGCTCAAATTCACTTCTTCATTAATAATGGGCGCTGACAAATACTTTTGTAAATAAACAATACCTTGATCGTAGTTGCCTTTTCTAAACTGCATCTCAGACTTCCAGAAATAGGCTAGCACCGCTTGATCCTGGTTATTTGGTGCTGCAATTAAAAGATCGAGCAAACTATCTGCGGCATTGATGTACTGATCATTGATTAGCTCTACAGCTCTTCCGTACAATAATGATGGATATGCTTTTTGCGCAAGTACCGACGGATTTTTGATGCCCCCATACAACTTAAGCCCGTCTTTAAAGTTACTAGTTCTAGCAAGTGTGTTCACGAGTAAATCGGTGGCTTCAGCTGTGTAAGTAGAGCGTGGAAATAATTTCAAAAATTCTTGAAATCCTTTTAAGGCTTCATTGATAAGCCCCTGCTCAAATGAAAGTTTAGCTACAGAAAATGTAGCCACTTCTTTTTGCAGTTTGTTACTATTGTTTTCTGCACAAAATATAAATGCGTTGCGTGCATTGGACTTATCCCCTATTTCTAAATACGCTTTAGCAAGTAAGTACATGCTATTTTGTGATAAAGAATCTTTTCCGGTTGTAAGCCTCTTAAAACCTTCAATGGCTTTATTCCATTTTTTTTGTTCGAAATAACAAAATGATAATTCATACAAGTCTTCACTTGTTGGCGTCTTGCTACTAGCAACATATTTTTCTAGATAAGGGAGTGCGCCTGTAAAATCATTTTTTGCAAAAAGTAGTCGACCCACCAACTGCTGTAATGGAAGTTCGTAATACTGCTCCCCCGCCTTTAACGCGGCTAGTGCAGTAGACAAGGCCTTTTCAGAACTTCCCGTAAAATAAAAAATTTGAGCATTGTAAAAAGGAATGAGTTTGCCATATGCAGTGGCGGCTTTAGCAATTTCAAAACACTGAAGCGCCACAGTGTAATTTTTTTCTTTAAATGCAATAAAGCCATAGTAATAATTGGCATCTATATAATACATGTCACCCACTGTTTGACGAACGGCATCAAGTGGTTGTTTTGCTTTTTCAAATTGACCCAAACTAAAATAAAGATAGCCTAGTATATATTTTACTTCTCCTATTTGGGCGTTGGTTAAATTGGCAAGTTTGGCAGTTTCTAAAAAAGTTAAACTTTGCTGTGGCTGATTGTTTCTAAAATAATAGACCCCTACATAAAAAGTCATCATTTGACGAAATGCAGGATCGACAGCAGCTTTTATAAAATCACTGGCCTGTTCGACAATCCCTATTTCATTTAATTGAAGCCCACTCACCAATAAATAAAAATCAACCCTTTCTTTTACAGACCTATCATTATTATAAATTGAAGTTCGCTTGAGTTCTTTGGCCAATTGATAACTACTCACATAGGCCTTGTTCGAAACAAAAGTTTGCAAATCGGTTAAACTTGCATCGATTGTATTTGGTAAAACGGGCGTTTGAGCAAGGCCTGTAAGCGCTATTACAAAAAAGCAAGCTGCTAAAATATACGTTCGTAGTTTCATAAGTATGATACCCTTTGTTACAAAGGTTTGTGTTTCTTTCTTAATAAAAAGCGAAAACCGTTTTAAAGGTAGCATTACCACCCCGTAAGGCCCTTTATTGAGGGCATTTGTGGAAAAACAGATAGATGACGTAAGTTTGTCAACAAAAGCAGGTAAATCTATGTACGAGCATCAAACAACCATTCGTGTTAGATACGCAGAAACTGACCAAATGGACGTGGTCTATTATGGCAATTATGCCCAGTATTTTGAAGTGGGTCGTGTAGAAGCCATGCGCGCCATTGGGCTTTCCTATAAAGAAATTGAAAAAATGGGGATTCACATGCCGGTGGTTACCATGGAAACCAAATACATAAGGCCTGCGCATTACGACGATTTATTAACCGTAAAAACAACGGTTCCTGAACTTCCACTCGAGCATCAAATAAAATTTATCACAGAAGTTTACAACGAATCGGGCAAACTGCTTACGCAAGGAAAAGTAGTGCTGTATTTTATTGATGCTGCCACTGGAAAAAGGGCAATTATACCAGATAGCCTAAAACAAAAATTAGCGCCATTTTTTAGCGCATAATTTTTTACTACTTACTGATACATGTTATACATCAGGTACTGAATTTTCCAGCCATCTTTTAATTTAACAAATTGAAAGCTATCAATCCCTTTATGTGAGAAAACACCGTTACGGTGAAAGGTATAGGGCGCCCATGCGGTAGCCATTTCACGATCGATAAAAATAATTTCATCAAATGAACGCTCGTCTAGTGATCCTGGCTGTTGCTTTCCAATGCTAGCAACAAAATCAGATACCTTACTGGTTCTTACGATCACCGAATCTTTTTGATTTTGCACAACATGCATGATGGCGCCTGGTGCAAAGCAAGATTTGAGTAGCACGGTATCCGCTGTAAGCATCGCTTTAAAGGTTTGCTTGATTACATGTAATACCGCTTCTTTTTCGGCGGCATTATTAGTTGTTACAGAAGAAGTTTGCGCACTTGTTTGCGCCGATACTTGCCCCACAAGCAGACACAAAAAACATATTACCCAAGTAAGTTGTTTCATACATTCAATGTTTTATTTGATGCAATAGATCTCCAATTATCAAAATTATTGAGCTTTAATCTTGAATGACCTCAACAGCACTTGGAAAACAATTTATAATTTTGCCCCCTAATACAATTACAAGAACAACCTGGCTATTAATTGCGGTAACTCCTTCAATATATCCAACATCCCCAATATTCCAATTATTCCAATTATTCTTTCCAAATGTCTCACTGCTATAATATTCACTGCTCCATCGTTTTGGCAACCTAATCATCCTAATTTTAGTCATTGATTTCATTGTAATTATTTTATCAATTAAAGTTATATCAAACTAACAATTAAATCAATGATTAAATTTATACGCGGTAAGTATCCGCTTTCCAATTATGAATAGACTGCTTGATTTCTTTACCCGTTAAATTTTCTGCGGCTGCTTTAACTGCAAGCGCTACAAACTCTTCGTCTGCGGCAAAACGTAGCGCAACAATTTGACCAATACGTAAACTAGAAGGAAGTAATTTTCCAGTTAATGCAAAATGTCTCAAATTTTCTTCTGCTCTGATAGCTCTATCTTGTGCCTTGAGTGCAAAAATGCGTACAAAAGCAAAAAAACATAAAAATATAAAGCCTGCAACACTTAATAGCGATGCACTATACAATGCGGCTCCTTCGGCATGTGCCAAATTAACAAAGCTGCCAATCCAAAAAGCTAAAATGGCAAAAAAGGTGAGTCCGTGCCAACCGGCCACTAATCTACTGTGGTTGCTATAATCTTGTGTTTTCATAGGATGCAATATATTTATATTTGCCTGTTTGTGCTTACTATATTTACTTCGCACTAAATTTAACGCCTAGCCATGGAAAAAGTGTTTGCATCCATCATCACTATTGGAGACGAATTATTGATTGGTCAAGTGATTGACACCAATAGTGCTTGGATTGCCCAGGAACTAAATAAAGCTGGCGTTACCATTAAAAACAGAGTGGCGGTTGGTGATGTTTGGGAAGATATTTGGGCTGCATTAGATGCAGAAAGTAAAAAAGCTTCGATCGTGCTTTTAACGGGTGGTTTAGGCCCTACTTCTGACGATATTACAAAACCTTTATTGTGTGAATATTTTGGCGGGAAAATGGTGTTAGATGCCGCAACACTTGCGCATGTTACAGACATTTTTGAGCGCATTTTAAAGCGTCCCATGATTGAGCGCAACGCCAAGCAAGCAGAAGTTCCAGATTGTTGCACTGTTTTACTAAATGAGCGCGGAACCGCGCCTGGTATGCTTTTTGAAAAAGATGGTGTATTATTTATTTCGATGCCAGGGGTTCCCCACGAAATGAAATGGATCATGGAACATCATGTAATTCCTATGATTCCAAAGCGTTTTAAAACGGGCATCATTAAACACAAAACATTATTAACGGCTGGCATAGGTGAATCTTTTTTAGCAGAAATGATTAAAGAAAATGAAGCCGCCCTTCCTAGTCATATTAAACTCGCCTACCTCCCTAATTATGGCATGGTACGTTTGCGTTTAACAATCAGTGGCGAACCACAAAATGAAGCCGTTTTAGATAAAGAATTAGATACCCACTTTAATAATTTAGCTGCCGCAGTTAAGGATTATTTGGTGGTGAAAGAAGATATCCCAATGGCCGAAGTGGTAGGTCAACTCCTCTTAAATCAGCACAAAACCCTTTCTACCGCAGAAAGTTGCACGGGTGGTTATATTGCACATTTATTAACGGCCAAAGCCGGAGCCTCTGCTTATTTTAAGGGTTCTGTGGTAAGTTATGCCAATGAGATTAAAGGCGATTTATTAGACGTTTCGAAAGAAACTATGGAAACCGTGGGTGTGGTTAGCGAAGAATGTGTTAGAAAAATGGCTATTTCGGCCCGAAAACTGCTTAAAACAGACTATTCTGTGGCAGTTAGTGGCATCATGGGACCAGGAGGCGAAACACCCGAAAAGCCCGTAGGCATGGTTTGGATGGCCGTTGCATCGGAAAATGAAGTACGTGCACAGGTATTCCACTTTAGATTTGACCGTAAGCGAAATATAGAATTAACCGCCAATAGTGCCCTCAATATGCTCCGCCTTTTGATTGTGGATAATAGTTAATCCAATTTTAACCGCATAGCTTACTTTTGTACCGACGATAAACCTCTATCAAGTCTATGGCAATTGTTGATTTAGTGATGCCCAAATTGGGCGAAAGTATTATGGAAGCCACCATTTTAAAATGGAACAAGCAAATTGGAGACAATATTGCTGTGGACGAAACGGTTCTTGAAATTGCTACCGACAAAGTAGACACGGAGGTTCCTGCACCTTTTGCTGGCAAACTAGTAGAAATTTGTTTTCAGGTTAATGATGTAGCGCCCATTGGAAGCGTACTTGCAAAAATTGAAGTAGCCGGCGAAAACAATATCGTTGCCAATACACCGGCAGCAGCGGATGCACCTATGCCTGCCACTGCTCCTACTCCTATTGGGGAAGAAATTGATTCCATACCTTTTGTTCCTGCTGCACCTGTAAATACAGCGCCTCAAGAAACTGGTAATACAGAAGCTCGTTTTTACTCACCGCTTGTTTTAAACATTGCACAAAGTGAAGGCATAAGTTTAAGTGATTTAGAAAAAATTCCTGGCACCGGATCTGGTGGAAGGGTTTCAAAAAAAGATATTTTAAACTGGGTTGCTGCTAAAAAATCTGGCGCAACACCAACTTTTGCCCCGGCTGCTGCTGCTACAGTTGCGACAACGCCGGTTCAGGCATCAACTACAACGACGCCAACACCAGCTCCCTCTGCTGCGGCTTCTTCTGCTCCATCAACTACCGCTAGCAGTCCTGCAGGTGTTGTTTTAAGTGGTGCAACAGAAATTATTGAAATGGACCGAATGCGCAAACTGATTGCCAAACATATGGTAGACAGTGTGCAAACAAGTCCGCACGTAACAAGTTTTTCTGAAGCAGATGTTACAAACCTAGTGCAGTGGAGAAATAACAATAAAGCTGCTTTTGAAAAAAGAGAAGGCAGCAAATTAACATTCACGCCACTCATTGTAGAATGTTTAGTGGCAGCCATGAAAAAGTTCCCGCTTATTAATTCTAGTTTAGACGGAGATAAAATTATAATCAAAAAAGATTTCAATATTGGAATGGCAACTGCACTTCCAAATGGAAATTTAATTGTTCCCGTTATTAAAGGTGCTGACCAACTTAATTTGGTTGGCTTAAGCAAGTCTATTAATAATTTGGCGGACGCTGCAAGAAACAACAAATTAAAACCGGACGATACCCAAAACGGTACATTTACATTTACCAATGTGGGTACTTTTGGAAGCCTGATGGGAACACCCATTATCAATCAACCGCAGGTTGCCATCATTGCGGTGGGTGCCATTAAAAAGCGTGTGGCTGTTATAGAAACACCAAGTGGTGATAGCATGGCCATTAGACACATGATGTACCTATCGCTTAGTTACGATCACCGCATTATTGACGGCAGTATTGGTGCTAGCTTCTTAACAGAAGTAGCCAACCAACTAGAAGCCTGGGATCCAAATAGAACGGCATAATTACTGGAATAAACTACCGCAATAATTTATAGGAGGTTATTTAAGCCCCCAATCCCTGCCTTTCATTGTTGCTGGAACACCATTTGCAATCCATGGTGCTGGCTTCTCTCCTTTTAATAAATAATCAAAGAATTGTTGTTCTCTAATTTGAATGTCTTTTCTATTTTTTCGCTCCACTAAATTGTGTGCTTCATTGTTATAGTTTAACATCCAAACTTTTTTACCGAGGCGTCGTAGCGCTGTATAAAATTCAATACCCTGATACCAAGGCACAGCATCATCAGCATCATTGGCCATAATAACAAGTGGTGTTGTTACTTTTGGCAAATGAAATAATGGAGAATTTTCGATGTATAAATTTGGCTTCTCCCATAAGGTAGCACCAATTCTACTCTGTGTTTTTTCATATTGGAACTGACGGTTCATACCAGGTCCCCAACGGATGCCACCATAAGCACTTGTCATGTTTACAACCGGAGCGCCAGCCCATGCTGCAGCATATAAATTGGTTCTGGTAATTAAATGCGCAATTTGATAACCTCCCCAACTTTGACCTTGAAGCCCAATTTTAGTGCTATCGATGTATCCTTGTTTTACAACTGCACGCGTTCCACTCAAAATATAATCGTAAGCACCTTGGCCTGGATATCCTTTTTTATACCAGATATCTGGCACAAGTACCACATACCCTCTGCTTACAAAAAATGAAATATTTAAACGAGAAGCCGTAGGTGTTGGTGGAACATAATTATATAAGGTTTGATTGTTACGTTCGTAGAAATAAACAATCATCGGATACTTTTTAGTGGCATCAAAATTTTCTGGCTTGTATAAAATACCTTCTGTTTGTTTACCGGTATATGCTTTCCAAGTAAATAATTCTGCAGTACCCCAATTGTAGTCTTTTTGTTGTGCATTGGTAGCCGCCAATTGATTGGCAGCACCCCCATTTACACTAGAGCTAAATAAAGTAGGTGCCTGCACATAGGTTTCTTTGGTATAGATTAATGCATCTGCATCTTTTGCTTTTTGAACCAGTGGACTGAGTGCTACTTTTTCTTTGAATAAAACATTGAGGGTATTAGTACCATACACCATTGTTGCCAAACCCGCCGACTTGTCTTTTTCATCAAATACACGAAGTAATAATTGATCGCCAGTTTTTACAAATTTTTGATCGGGATTTGTAGCAATAAATCGGTAAGAAATTTTATTTGCTCTTCCAGCTGTTAAACAAATAGATTTTTGGTTGCCGAGTGGATCTACCTGCCAAATATCATACTTATCATAGAGTAAAACATACTTGTCATTTTCTGTCCAGCGCATAAGTCCATACGCATTTGGATCATCGGGTACGTCATTTTCTTCGTCGTAGAGCGCAGTAGTAATATCTTTTGCAATTTGAAGGGTTGCACCGGTAGTGTGGTTGTATACAAAATATTTTTTAGCATGCTCATCGTAGTAGAGTAATAAATTACCAGACACACTAGGCTGCACATTACCCGATTTTAAATTGGCTTTAATAAGTTTTGAAGACCCGTCTAATGGATTAATAGTATACACATCATTTATGGTATAGCCCTGCCACTGAGATGCAATTCTTTTTCCTTCATCGGTGGCTGCATAAAAAACAGCACCGTCACCCTCATTTGTTTGTACCACATTTCTAAATGTAGAAGAACCTAGTGGCACAACAGTATTGGTAGCAAAATCATATCTAGCCGTGTACGCTCTTCTTAATTCTGTTTCTGCAGATCTTAACTGCATAGGCATAATTTGATCATCGTTGTAATGCCAAACATCTACGCTTACACGGTCAAACTCTGGTAAGCTGGTATCTTTTAAAGGCCATAATGGAGCGGTTCCAAAAAATAGTTGCGCACCCGATTTGCTAAAACTAACCGCTTGGTTTTCACTAATGATATGTCCAGCAGGAACCCCCTTAGATGATTGGCTCGCAATAGCTACCGCAGAATCTTTACCATCCGCGTAATAATACAATTGATAAAATTTACGCACCGCTTTTGCAGCACTATCTCTTTCTGCAACAAACGCAAGTTGTTTACCTGCTTCGTCTAATCGAAATAATTTGGCGTCATTAAATTTAGTAAGAATGGTAGAAGCCTTCATGCTAGATAAATCCACTTTTACAATGGTTGCCGCAGAACCAGCCACTCCATTTTTTTTAGTTTTTTTAAGTACCAGTGTGGTTCCTTTTTTATTAAAATAAAAATCACTCACCAATGGATATTTGGTTTCGGCACCGGAATTTAAATTCATTAACACCAGCGTAGTTCCTTCCTCTACATTTTCTTCTGCTGCTTTAGCAGGCGTTGTAGGAGATTGTAAAACAGACATTCCTTTTTGAGCAGCATTCGTTGCCTTTAAACGAATACTATCTGCTGCGCGCACCAAACTATCTGCCATCGCAAACAAAGATTTGATTTTAGCAGCAGAATCAAGCGCCGCTTTTGTTTTTGGCGCTTCAGGCTGTTCTTTATCCAATAAATAAGCCATCCATCCACCTGCATCATCTGGTACTTTAAATGATTTAAGACGCGCTATTTTATTAACAGTTTTATCGCCAAGTTTCACTACGCCTAAACTATCTTTTGGAATTTCATCGGGTCTCTTCTTTTTTATTTTTGCATCACGCGTTTGGGCAAAGGTTGGCTTGATACGAAAAATAGCATACTTACTATCTTCAGACAATACAACACCAGCCCCCCTTGGAATTACTAGTTTATAGTCCCCTTGTAAAGACTGTAGTACAAGCGTCCCATCTCCCTCTTGAGGATTGATAGCATAGGCAACATATTTACCGTCATTACTAATGGCTCTATCAGCAATAGATTGCCAATTGTCATAGACCGTGTGGTCTAAAGGCTTTTTTTGAGCCTGAACAGCAACAGTCATTACGAGTAACAATAAGGTAGAGAGGTAACGCATAAAAAAGCATTGAATAGTTTCAAATAGAATAGCAATTTAATACGTGATTGAGCACAAATGCATAATTACCAATAGGCGTATTCTACATTTTATACCCATAAATGAACAAAAAGAGGCTTCGTCGGTAAAAAGCAAATGGCAGACCCCTAATTTTCTTTAACTTTCTTGCACAAACCTTTTCTATGAAAAAAATAATACTTTCTTTAGCGCTTATGATCACTGTTTTCGCGAGCCTAAATGCTCAAAAAGCAACCGTTCAAAAACTTTGGTCTACCGACACCATTTTAAAAGTACCAGAATCGGTACTATTAGATGACAAAGAAAATTGCATTTGGGTTTCCAATATTGATGGCGCATCAAATGGTAAAGATGGTAAAGGAAGTATTAGTAAATTATCAAAAACAGGCACGCCTATAAATCTGGAATGGGTTACCGGATTAAATGCTCCAAAAGGCATGGCCAAATACAAGCAAGAACTCTATGTTGCAGATTTGACAGAGCTTGTTGTCATAGATATCAAAAAAGGTGTTATTAAAAATAAAATTAAGGTAGAAGGATCTGTTTTTTTAAATGACGTAACCGTCAATAATAATGGCGCTGTATTTGTATCCGATAGTAGAACCGGAAAAGTGCACCGATTTGAAAACAACCAAGTAACCATAGAAGTTGAAAATCTGCAAGGGCCCAATGGACTTTTGAGCATCGAAGATCAACTCCTAATTTTAGACAGAGGATCATTATTATCTGTAACACCAGGTGGCGCCATTTCTAAAATAATGGATGGTATGGATCCAAGTACCGATGGCATCGAAAGAGTTGCGCCCAATCAGTATCTGATTAGCTGCTGGAATGGCATTGTTTATTATGTAGTAGCTGGCGCGCAAAAAGTAACTTTATTTGATACAAGATCAGAAAAAATAAACAGCGCAGATATTGGCTACGACGCAAAAAAGAAAATCATTTATGTCCCTACCTTTTTAAAAAATAATGTGGTAGCGTATCAGTTACAAATTCAATAAGTTAATAGCAGCATGCGATTTAAATATATTTTTAGTGTAATGGTGTTCGGATTTTTTTGCGCGGCCACGGCCGCGCAAAAATCCCAAGTGCAGCGGGCAAAAAATGTACTCATCATCTATTCGGACGATCAAAGTTTTGCCACCATACATGCACTGGGCAACAAGCAAATCAAAACACCCAACCTAGATAAACTAGTAGCGAGGGGCCTCACTTTTACGCAGGCACACGTAATGGGCGGACACCAAGGCGCCGTATGCATACCAAGCCGCGTAATGCTACTAACGGGCAGGTACGTAAACAGGCTCCCTGGCGATGGCGGTAAAATCCCAGATAGTTTAATAGGGCTTCCAGAAGTACTACAACAAAAAGGCTACACTACTTTTCATACCGGTAAATGGCATTCTGATAAAGCTTCACATCACCGTTTTTTTAATGATGGTGGTCATATATTTTTTGGCGGCATGCACTTCGAAAATAATGGTGGTCAGTTTCATCCAACAGTAAATAATTTTGACCCTACCGGCGTATTCGACCCAAAAAATAGTTGGAAGAGCGACACGTTTAGTACCGAACTTTATGCGGGTACTGCTATTCAATTTTTGAAAAGTAAAAAAGCAAAAGAGCAGCCGTTTTTTTGTTATGTAGCACTCACCTCTCCACACGATCCCCGAACCCCTCCCACCAAATACGACGCTTGGTACAATCCTGACACTATTAACCTGCCACCTAATTTTTTACCGAACCATCCCTTTGATAATGGCGATTTAGCGGTCAGAGATGAAATGTTATTACCGCATCCCCGAACCCCAGAAGCTGTTAAAAAAGAAATTGCACATTACTATGGCATGGTGTCGGAACTAGATGCACAGTTAGGCCAGATTCTTGCGGCACTTGAAGCATCGGGCTTAGCAAGTAAAACACTGATTGTTTTTGCCGGCGACAATGGACTAGCCGTTGGACAGCACGGGTTACTAGGCAAACAAAATTTATACGAACATAGTATTCGCGTACCACTAATTATGGCAGGGCCTGGCATACCTGTCAACAAAAAAAATAATGGATTTACCTATTTGAGTGATATCAACCCCACTATTTACGAATACCTGAATATCCAAAAACCAAGTAGTGTAGAAGCAGTTAGTTTAATGCCTGCTATTAAAAACCCGGGGGCAAATATCAGAACACAAATTTATAATGTGTACGGACATTGGAGCAGGAGCATAAAAACCTCAGATGGATTTAAACTCATTGTTTACAATGTTAAGGGGGTACTTACCACACAATTATTTGATTTACATAAAGACCCTTACGAAATCAATAATTTGGCGGCAAACCCTGACATGCAAGTAAAAATTACCAAGATGCGTGCAGCACTAAAAAAAGAAATGCAAGAAAAGCATGATCATTTAAATATTGATTTACCAGACTGGGGGCGATTACCCAACCAAAAAAGTTTTGGGAGCTAATACTATATTCTATGAAAAAACAAATTGCATTTTTATTTGCTACAACACTCTTTTGCAGTAGCCTATTACATGCTCAAAAAAGCAGCAGTAAGCCACCCAATATCATTGTCATTTTTTCGGACGACCATACCCAGCAAACCATTAGTGCATATGGCAAAAGCCTGATGCAAACACCCAATATAGACCGTATTGCTAAAGAAGGTATGATTGCAAAAAATGCATTTGTAACCAACTCTATTTGCGCTCCCAGCAGGGCTGTTTTATTAACCGGAAAATACAACCACATCAACGGTTTAAAGGACAATGGACCGCGTAGATTTTTTGATGGCAATCAGCAGCAGGTTCAAAAATTGCTAAAACAAAAAGAGTATCAAACTGCTTGGATTGGCAAATGGCATTTGCAAACACTTCCATCGGGCTTTGACTTTTTTAGAATACTTCCAGACCAGGGCCAGTATTTTCAACCGAACTTTATTAATATGCCAAACGATACTACGTCGTACAAGGGCTATACCACTAATTTAATTACCGAATTTTCTAAGAGCTGGTTAGATAAAAGGGACACCAGTAAACCTTTCTTTTTAGTAGTGGGTGAAAAAGCTACACACCGCAACTGGATGCCTGACGTAGAAGACCTTGGCGCTTTTGACAATATCGATTTTCCATATCCTGACAACTTTAATGACAAATACAATGGACGTGAAGCGGCGCGCTTACAGGACATGACTGTCGATAAAACCATGGTGCTACAAGACGATTTAAAAATTAATGTAAACTGGGATAAAGTAGGCCCTGGTATGTTTGCTAGACTCGACCCTACACAAAAAGCAGCTTACAAAAAATATTACACAGAAATTTCCAAACAGTACGAAGCAGTAAAAAATGATAGTGCTGCACTTCTCAAATTTAAATTTGAAAGATACCTCAAAGATTATCTGGCCACAGCAAAATCATTAGATAGAGGTATTGGAAAAATACTAGACTATTTAGCGGCGAATCAATTAGATGAAAATACGGTTGTTATTTACGCATCTGATCAGGGATTTTACATGGGCGAACATGGATGGTTTGACAAAAGGTTTATGTACGAAGAAAGTTTAAGAACCCCGTTTGTTATGCGTTATCCGGGTCAGATAAAACCTGGTACAACACTGCAAGAAATGATTGTCAATATTGATTTTGCGCCTACTATTTTAAATATTGCTGGCATTCAAACGCCTTCAGATATGCAAGGGAAAAGCTTTTTACCACTAGTAGCAAAAGGAAGCACGGCTGCTAAAAAATCATTTGCTGCAACCTGGCGTAGTTCCATGTACTATCACTATTACGAGTATCCACAGCCGCACCATGTAGCACCACATTTTGGTGTTCGTACGACTAGGTATAAGCTCATACGCTTTTATGGACCGCACAATAATTGGGAATTATTTGATTTGCAAAAAGACCCTGCCGAAATGAAGAATCTCATTAATGATCCTTCCTATGCGACAACAATTGAGTCGCTAAAAAAGGAATTAAAAGATTTGATGGAACACTATCAAGACTTTGAGGCTCTTACTACTTGGAAAACCACCGAAACCACAATACAAGAAATGCCTAAATAAAAACTAGGTCCTAATTGTTTGTTTTCTTGATACACCAAAAAAGCAAGTAAGATCCCATAAACAGGTTCTAGATTAAGCGTTAGGTTTTGCGTAAATGCAGATACTTTTTTAAGTGCTTGGAGTATTAAATCCATGGCAACAACGGTACACAGCCAACTTAAAATAAGTAGCCATCCTATATCTGATAAGCTAGGAAACACTTTAGCTACATTAAAATAATTCAAGTAAAATGGCATCAGTAGGGTTAACAAAAAAAGCCCGCCGGTTAATTCATATACCATCATCATTTGTGCAGGCTGCTTGTCTACTTCTTTTTTATTCAGTACAGAAAATATAGAAGCCAAGATCGCAGACACAATACCCAGTCCAATACCAAGTCTGTAACGCGCATCAAATTTGAAAATCAAAATAATGCCCAGTAAACTGAGTGCACCAAGCGCTACTTCGGGCCACTTGATTTTTACTTTTAAAATAATAGGTTCTAGTAAAGCGGTAAATATGCCAGCTCCTGCTACACAAACAAGTCCAATCGACACATTGGCCATTTTTATACTACCATAAAAAAATACCCAGTGCATAGCAATGAGCATACCAATGCCAAATAATTTTTTCACTTGTGCAAAAGGCAAGTTTTGCCATTTTTTACTAAGTACTAAAATTGCCAACAAAGTCAATACGGTAATAGCCATACGGTACCAAACCAATAAGCCCTCATTTAACTCAATGAGTACGCCTAAAATGCCGGTAAAGCCGGCCAAAAAAACAGATGCATGAAGTTGAAGTAAGGCTTTTCTCACAGTTATTTTTTTCGAAGCCTATCTGCATAATGGTGAAATAAACTCTCCCACTGCATTTTTAAAACGCCTAAAACGCCTTCTTTGATAATACCCTTACTCATTTTGCTCTGACCAATTTTACGGTCAACAAAAGTGATGGGTACTTCAATAATTTTAAATCCTAATTTCCAGGCACTAAATTTCATTTCAATTTGAAATGCATAGCCCACAAATTTTATTTCGTCTAAATTAATAGTCTCTAATACTTTTCTTTTATAACAAACAAAACCTGCAGTTGGGTCGTTCACTGGAAGCCAGGTAATGAGCTTTGTGTAAAAAGCTCCACCCTTACTGTAAATATGTCTATCCAAAGGCCAGTTTTCGGTACGACCACCTTTTACATATCTACTACCTACGGCAACATCGGCACCAATAATATTACAAGCGGCATACAACCTTTCTAAATCGGAAGGACTATGCGAAAAGTCGGCGTCCATTTCAAAAATATATTGATAGCCTTTTGCGAGTGCCCATTTAAATCCATGGATATAGGCGGTACCAAGTCCTAATTTACCAGAACGCTTTTCAATAAATAATTGCCCCTCATGTACTTTCATTAAATCCTCAACAATAGCAGCTGTTCCATCAGGAGATCCGTCATCAATAATTAAAATATGATAACCTGCGTTCAAGTCAAATACAGCAGCAATAATTGCCGCAATATTTTCACGCTCGTTGTAGGTTGGTATAATAACTAATTTTTCCAAGTTCCAGGGGGTATGTGTAAAGGCTAAAATACAAATACTAGCCGATTTATATAAAAGAAAATCGGATTAGCTATGTAAATCAGGGTTAATTCCGGTAAAATACTACCTATAAAGGTTAAAATAGCTAGTTTAAGCTTTTGTTACGATGGTTCTGTTCAAAATCTCGGTTAGCTTTTGCTTGGTGTTCATGGCAAAATCACCTTTCATCATCCAGTCGTAATATTGGGGCTCTTCTTTTAAAACCTGGGTAACAGGCTTGCCCTTGTGCTTTCCAAAATTAAATATTTCAATACCGTTCACTTTTATAAAACGGCGCGCAAAATCTACAATATCCTCTTCGCCAGTAATTTTTAAAATACTTTCTACGGTGTCACCTAATTGCGGATATCTATCAAGTTGCGCTTCGAGTACTTCCCATGTTGCTGTAGCATCAGCTTCTGCACCATGTGCCCCTTCTAATACTTTAGAACAATAAAATTTATATGCAGCACTTAAAGTACGCTGCTCCATCATGTGAAATACTTTTTGAACATCCACCAGTTTTATGCCTTCGATAGAAAACTCGATACCCGCCCTTAAAAATTCTTCGATGAGCATAGGTATATCAAACCGGTTACTATTATAACCACCCAAATCACAATTTTCTAAAAATTGTTTGACTTCGTTGGCAATTTGCTTAAATGTTGGCGCATCCTTTACCATCTCATCAGAAATACCATGCACCGCAGATGCTCCTGCCGGAATTGGCATAAGTGGGTTTACTAATTTTCTTTTAATAACTTTAGTGCCGTCTGGACTAATTTTCACAATTGCAATTTCTACAATTCTGTCTGTGCTTACGGTAACGCCCGTCGTTTCTAAATCAATAAATGCGATGGGTCTAGTTAATTGCAATTTCATAATCGTTGTTAAATTAAAGTTGGAGCAAAGGAAGGTAAATCAATTCCATCATAATTACCACTACTCATTAATACTAAATTGGCGTTGGAATAATCTTGTGCACGAAGCCAGTCTTCTAATACTGTTTTATCTGTCATAACAAGCAGTCCATTTTTATCAAACCCTTCTACAACATAGCTTTCAGGAAGTTCAGGAAGACCTTTAATTTGCAGCGCATGCTTCGAATAAAAAACAACAGCCGTATCTGTTTTTTCTAGCGCCCCTTTATACTGATGCATAAATTCTTTATTGAGGCTACTGTAGGTATGCAGTTCTAATACACCTATTAATTTTCTGGAAGGAAACTGTTGTTTCACCGCTTCAATAGTAGCAATTACCTTACTAGGCGCATGCGCAAAATCTCTGTAAATATTACAGTGCGCATTACTTGCCAACAGCTCGAGTCTTTTTGAAGCACCCGTAAAATTAGCCATGGCATGCACAAAATCTTTAGCAGCAATGCCTAATTCGGCGCAAGCATAATAAGCCGCTTGCATGTTCAATAAATTATGATCACCAAAAACACTTAATGGTCCTTCTGCCCCATCAATTGTAACATACGTTTGACCATTGGTGATTTGATGTACAGGCACTTTGTATGGAATGTATCTAATATTATCTCGTTTATTTGAAAGCACCAACTTATTTAGCACTTCATCCGTTTCATTATAAATGAGTACACCGCCCGCTTCAATTTTATTCATGAATAGCACAAACTGTTCTAAATAAAATTCGAAAGTTGGAAACACATTAATATGATCCCAGGCAATGCCTGTTAAAATAGCAACATGGGGAAACAAAAAGTGAAACTTAGGTTGTCTAAGGAGTGCACTTGCTAAATATTCATCCCCCTCACAAACGATGGTTGGGGCATTTGTAATTTTAACGGACTGATCAAACCCTGCAAGTTTGGCACCCACGAGGTAATCAAAGTCTTGATGGCATGTTTTGAGTACATGCATAATCATGCTAGTGGTGGTTGTTTTACCATGGCTTCCACCCACAACTACCCGCTTTTTTTGCTGGCTTTCGTGGAAAATATACTCAGGGAAGGAATAAATGGATAAGCCCAGTTCCTGTGCTTTTAACAGTTCTGGATTATCGGCCTTAGCGTGCATACCCAAAATAACGGCGTCCAAATCTGGGGTTATAAGGCCCGGTTGCCAACCAAAAGCATTGGGTAACAGTCCTTTATCTCTCAAATGCGTGAGCGCGGGCTCAAAAATCTCGTCGTCAGTTCCTGTAACCCGGTAGCCCTTACCTTGTAATGCAATGGCCAATTGATGCATAACACTTCCTCCAATAGAAATAAAATGGACCTTCATACTAAAAAATTAAACTTTTCGTTTATACATTTAACAGATCTATATATCCAAAAAAGCCTCATTTGAAACCAAATAAGTATCTTTGGAGTAATAGAGCACAGAAACAAAACGCTTAACCTATCCTTTTAGTATGAAAAAGACCACAGCCCTTCTTTTTTTATTGTTAGTTGGTGCCACATTTATCATCTCCTGCAATGCATCAAAAAGCAGAGGATGCCCTACTACCAATCCACGTTATTTCAGACCTTAACTAATTTCGTTTTTTACGGATCTTATGGATTGGAAAAATCTAACGAGTATCGATGAACTCGAGGCCATTGCCAACAAATCATTTAATTCACCCCAAGTACTTTTTAAACATAGTACCCGCTGTAGCATTAGCTCCATGGCACTTAATAGATTAGAAAGTAGCACCCCTCCAGCCGGTGTTGATTTTTATTTACTCGACTTATTACAACACAGAAATATTTCCGCAGCAATTGCTGAAAAATTTAAAGTACACCACGAATCTCCACAAGTACTTGTAATCATTAATGGCGAATGTACCTTCGACGAAAGCCATATGGGTATTTCTATGGATGAAATTGCGGAGCAAACAGCCTAATTATTTGCTGAAATAAATTCTTAGCAATTTTCAATGACCACTGCGGTAGCCCCTCCACCTCCATTACATATTCCAGCAGCGCCATATTTTCCAGCCCTGTCTTTTAATGCATGAATAAGTGTTACCACAATTCTTGCGCCACTGCACCCAAGCGGATGCCCCATCGATACAGCACCACCTTTAATATTAACTTTTGCTGGGTCTAATTGCATGATTTGGGTATTGGCAAGACCAACCACCGAAAAAGCTTCGTTGAGTTCTATGCAATCTAAATCAGCAGTGGTGATGCCTGCTTTTTCCACCGCTTTTGGAACGGCTAGTGCAGGTGCTGTTGTAAACCACTCAGGTGCCTGCTCAGCGTCGGCATAACTTTTTAAAATAGCAATAGGTTTAATGCCTAGTGCTTCTGCTTTTTCTTGACTCATAAGCACCACAGCCGCAGCACCATCATTCATGGTGGAAGCGTTTGCTGCCGTTATGGTTCCGTCTTTTATAAATGCAGGTTTCAAGCCTGGTATTTTTTCAAATTTAACATTAAATGGTTCTTCATCTTTTGCAAACAATATGGGTTCACCATTTCTTTGCGGGATAGGCACTGGAACAATTTCTGCATCAAATGCACCCGCTTCCCAAGCGGCTCTACTTTTTGAATAACTAGCTACCGCAAACGCATCCTGGTCTTCTCTTGTAAAATTATATTTGCTAGCACAAAGTTCCGCTGCATTACCCATTGCATAATTATGATACACATCTGTTAAACCGTCTTTTGCAAGCCCATCCGTTAATGTAGTGTCACCATATTTATTACCCCAACGCATAGCGCCTGCATAAAACGGAACGCTACTCATATTTTCCATACCCCCTGCAACCACCACTGAGGCGTCACCTAATAAAATAGCCTGTGCACCTTGCGCAATCGCTTTCATACCACTCGCGCAAACTTTATTTATAGTTGTACAAATAACAGTATCCGGAAGGCCCGCAAATTTTGCTGCCTGACGCGCAGGTGCCTGACCCAAATTGGCTTGCAGTACACAACCCATTAATACTTCATCCACATCGCTTCCTTTAATGCCTGCACGCTCAACAGCTGCCTGTATAGCAGTAGCGCCAAGTTTTGTAGCAGAAATATCTTTGAGGGAGCCACCAAAACTTCCAATAGGTGTTCTAACGGCAGATACAATATAAACAACTTGATTTTTCATGTTGAATAATAATTATGATTCTAATAATTTAATACCTGTTTGCGTAAATTCAATTTTGCGCTGCTTGTATAAAGTCCCCGTAGTCATTTTAAATGACTTTTTGCTCATGCCAAAAAAGTTATAAATTTCTTCCGGATCAGATTTGTCGTGGTAAGGTAAATAACCATTATTTTCCTGAAGCAATCGTAGTATTTTTCCCTGCTCATCTTCTACCCTTGCAAAACCAGGTTTACCAAGTACAACGTCTAACTTATTTTCTGGCTTAATGGTTTTTACAAAACCTGTAAGCTTATCACCAATATTTAATTCTTTAAAAATTTCGTTGCTATGCAAAACGGCAGTGTGCTTATTGTTCACAATCATTACATACCCAAGTTCCGATTTACGGTATACAATTAAATCAACAACGTCTAGTTCTTTAACCGTTAATTCTTCATTGCTTAAAAGTTGCTCGATTTTTTCTGTAGCAGCAACCCTACCGGTCATTTCGTCTAGGTATAACTTTACAAGGTACTTGCCACCTTCGCGCATGCCACCCAGTTGCTTGGAAGTAGGAACAAATAAATCTTTCATTAAACCCCAATCTAAAAAAGCACCCTGACCTGTAATAGCCACTGCTTTTAAGAGCGCTATCTCACCCACAGAAGCATTGGCTACCTGTGTGGTTGCAATAAGTCTGTTATCAGAATCGTGGTAAACAAAAACCTTAATGGTATCGCCAATTTTTAAGGTAGAAGGCGCAAAACGCTTGGGTAATAAAATACCCTCTTCACCATTATCTAGGTAAAATCCAAAATCAACCTTGCGGTTCACCACTAAATCATTATAACAACCTACTAAAACTGGCTCCATACTTCTACTTTATGCAAAAGTAAGTTAGTTTATCCAAACAACTCAGGTTGTGCATTGGGATCGTTAGGACGCGACTCCCACTGCATTTCAATGGTTTTACTAAAGTCTGTGAGTTTAGAACCTACTGCCTTCCAACCCGTAACATCCACCATTTTAGCTATTTTAAACTTAGCAGCGCGCACCTGGGTGCCTCTACCTGTTTGTACTTGTAAAATAGGTTCTTGGATGGTTGTTACCGCTTCAAGTTTGTTGCCTTTACCTTCTTTGATAAATAAAAATTCGGTTTTAAGCGTGGTCGTTTCAATTCTAAAACGCTTTACGTTGTACTGCATTTTATCATTATCTAAATAAACAGCCGTAATGATTTTTTCAGGATCAAATTTTTCGATAAGCATCACTTTTTCAGGATCAAAGCGCTGCGCAATTTCTGTATCCGTTAATTCGTACGTACCTTCTTTGGTAATAACAATTAGCTTTTCATCTTCAAAGCTGCCTAGGTATTTACCTTTTTCTTCGGTGTTTAACCTACCAAATTTATCGTCAAACCATAATTTACGTCCAGCGAGTGTGCTTTTACCCGCTTCTTTAAACTTAACCGTTTTAATAGGATACTTGGTAACCTGATTACCCATGCTTGAACGTCCCTTGATTTCAATTTCTTCGAAATAAAAATCAAGCTCTTTAATACGTGCGGTACAATTAGGGCTTAAAATTAATTTAAGTGTTTCCGCTTCACCATTTAAGTTGGCCGTAAAATAATGAACGCGTGTTTTATCAGTGCCCTTTGTTAATTCATACTCTTTATCGCGGGTTACACCTGTAACATTAAAGCGTTTGGCATAGGAAACGCCAGAAGCGCCGTCTACATAAATCATATTATAAGTAGTGCGTTCGTCATTTTTTTGAAACACCGCTGCGTATAAAATGTCTTTCCCAATAAATATTTTATCGGAAACCTTTACGACTTTCATGGTACCCGCTTTGGTAAACGCAATAATATCATCATAATCAGAACAGTCACATAAGTGTTCATCTTTTTTAAGACTGGTGCCTATAAATCCTTCTGCCCTATTGATGTATAGCTTGGTATTGGCAATCGCTACTTGCTTTACCTGAATGGTATCAAAGGCTTTAATTTCCGTTTTACGCTCTTTATTTTTACCGTACTTTTTTAAGAGGTTTTCAAAATAAGCGACCGCATATTCTGTCAGGTGGTCTAAATCAAATTTAACTTGTTTGATTTCTTCTTCAATGCCCCGTATTTGTTCAATGAGTTCATTGATATCAAGTCTGTAAATACGGCGAACGGGCTTTTCTGTAAGTTTTAAAATATCTTCCCTTTCTATAGCACGCTTTAATTTTTTCTTAAAAGGTGTAAAGGCTTTATCAATCGCTTCAATTACGTTTTCCCAAGAAGCATGTTTTTGCTCTAGTTCTTTGTAAATTTTTTCTTCAAAGAATATTTTTTCAAGCGATGTGTAATGCCATTTATCTTCTAGCTCAGAAAGCCTAATGTCTAATTCTTTGCGAAGTAATGTTTTGGTATTGTCTGCCGCATCTTTTAAAAGCTCCTGCACACCAATAAAGTGTGGCTTGTGATTGATAACCACACATGCATTAGGTGAAATACTCACTTCACAATCTGTAAATGCATAAAGTGCATCGATGGTGATATCTGGAGAAATACCAGGCGCTAAATCAATATGAATTTCAACAGCAGCAGCTGTTACGTCCGTTACTTTTTTAATTTTTATCTTACCCTGGTCATTGGCCTTGGTAATACTTTCCATGAGCTGGGTAGTGGTAACACCGTAAGGCACGTCTTTGATAACGAGTGTTTTTTTATCTAGCTCTTCAATGTGCGCACGCACCCTTACTTTTCCGCCACGCTTACCTTCGTTATAACCAGACACATCCACCATACCGCCCGTTTGAAAATCAGGGAAGATTTCAAACTTTTTACCTTTTAAATATTTGATAGAAGCGTCTATAAGCTCACAAAAATTATGTGGTAAAATTTTAGTAGACAAACCCACCGCAATACCATCGGCACCCTGTGCCAGTAATAATGGGAATTTCATGGGTAGTGTTACAGGCTCATTTTTTCGGCCATCGTAACTTAACTGCCAAGTGGTTGTTTTTGCATTAAAGGCTACTTCAAGTGCAAATTTGGATAAACGTGCTTCAATATAACGGGAAGCAGCCGCCTGATCACCAGTTCTTACATCACCCCAGTTACCCTGCGTATCAATCAACAAATCTTTTTGGCCTAGGTTTACAAGTGCATCACCAATACTCGCATCACCGTGCGGGTGGTACTGCATACTTTGACCAATAATATTAGCCACTTTATTAAAACGACCATCATCCATTTCTTTCATGGAATGTAAAATCCTACGCTGCACCGGTTTTAATCCATCTTCGATGGCAGGTACCGCTCTCTCCAAAATAACATAAGAAGCATAGTCTAAAAACCAATTTTTATATTGGCCCTGAACGCCTGATACATTATCACCTACAATATATTGATGTTTCTCTTTCGCCATTTTTTGTTAACCAATTTTAATTTGCCAATTTAACACTCCAGTCTTTCCAACCTTTTTCGATGTTACCTATTATTTCAACTTTTCCTAAAACAACCAAAGATTTTAATCGATGTACAATAAAAGCATCGCCGGTTTTTACTTTTAATTTGCCTAAAATATTTTGAATGACTTTATTCAATTTTTGAGCATCGCCCGTTACGCCTGCTAAAATTTCTTTATCAAAAAAGTTCTCTTCCTTACCTACTAATTTTTTACCGCCTTCTAAAAAACGTACCATCGAACCTTCTGTGGCTATTTTTTTCCACTCATCAGGATCCACTTCAAATTCACTCAGTGTAATAGGACGCGCTAATTTTTTTGCTTTTAAAAATTCTTTGGGCTGAATTTCATGAAGGTATACTGGGTAAAATATTTGTCCCTTTTCGTTTATAAAAGGAAGGTTATTTAAATAGAGTACATGAATACGGCCGGCATATTCTTTTAACTGCGTCATGAGCCAGTAATATCCACAAACATCATGTGCGTTTTGCGCCATCCAAAGCCAAACTTCTTCTTCGGGGTTTTCATCCAAAGTGGTAAGGAGTTGATGCACCGTTAATTTATCATCTACAATGGCAAGTTGGTCTTGATACGGCGAATTTTGAAGTACGCCTTCCCACCACTGGTTGCGCTCCTGGTAGCCTTCGGTTTCATAAATAGCCCCTAATGGACCCACCATATAGTCGTCCTTAATTTCAATAATATTCCCTTGCAATGTTTCGTCTATTTCTATTGCCCCTTGTAATATGGCCACATTTGCATGATCAAAAACAACATGAATCATAAAGTATATCTTCTATAATGATGAATAATATTATTCGTTAACAAGGTCTAATTCAACCTTTAAATTGTTGATAATAAACTCCTGGCGCTCCATGGTATTTTTACCCATATAATATTCTAGTAAGTGCTGGATATGATCCCCCACTTCTAAAATTACAGGTTGCACACGCATATCAAGTCCAATAAATCGGCCAAACTCTTCTGGCGATATTTCACCGAGCCCTTTAAACCTTGTAATTTCTGGCTTGTTGCCTAATTTTTTTACAGCCGCCTGCTTTTCTGTTTCGTCGTAACAGTAAATGGTTTCCTGTTTGTTACGCACCCTAAATAATGGCGTCTCTAAAATATACACGTGACCCTTTTTTACGAGGTCAGGAAAAAATTGCAAGAAAAATGTCATGAGTAGAAGCCTAATGTGCATACCATCCACATCGGCATCGGTGGCAATTACAATGTTGTTGTAACGAAGCCCCTCGAGTCCAT
The DNA here is from genome assembly GCA_947459295.1 of Chitinophagaceae bacterium. Classification (GTDB taxonomy): domain Bacteria; phylum Bacteroidota; class Bacteroidia; order Chitinophagales; family Chitinophagaceae; genus Sediminibacterium. Next base: position 17,968 of record CANHCY010000013.1, on the reverse strand, counting down.
CTTCTATATTGAGCGCATGTTGCAATAAGTTAAACTCTTCATTTTCGTATACCACTTTTTTAGTAAGACCATAAGCATTAAGTGGTTTACCACGCAAACTAAATACGGCCTGCGTATCTACATTTCTAGATTTTGTAATACTTCCGCTTGCACTATCTCCTTCGGTAATAAAAATGGTAGAATTGTTTTGCAGCACAATAAACTCTTCCTTATTTTTAGCAGGTAATTCATCATTTAAATGCACCCTACAATCCCTTAATTTTTTATTGTGTAGGTTTGCTTTTTTAGCACGTTCGTTGGCAAGCTTTTTAATACCAGCGAGTTCTTTGCGCTCTCTTTCACTTTGCTCAATACGCTTACGAAGTGCATCAGCTACTGCCGGGTTACGGTGTAAGAAGTTATCAAGTTCTTTGGCTAAAAATTCTTCTATAAATTTTTTCATAGAAGGTCCGCCTTCAAAAACATATTGAGAACCTAATTTGGTTTTTGTTTGGCTTTCAAAAACGGGCTCTTGTACGCGCACAGAAACCGCAGCTACAATACTGGTTCGAATATCAGAAACGTCGTAATCTTTTTTGAAGAAATCACGAATCACTTTAATGTAGCCTTCTCTAAATGCCTGCTGATGCGTACCCCCCTGTGTGGTATACTGTCCGTTTACAAAAGAAAAAATATCTTCTCCGTAATCATTGTTATGCGATACTGCTATTTCAATATCCTCTCCTTTTAAATGGATGATTGGATAACGCAGTTCGTCGGGATTGGTTTTGCGCAGTAGTAAATCTAGTAGACCATTTTTACTCACATACTTTTTGCCGTTAAACTGCATGGTTAACCCAGCATTCAAGTAGCAATAATTCCAAAGTTGCGCGTCTAGGTATTCGTGGATGAAATGAAAATTCCTAAATACGGTTTCATCCGGAATAAAAACGACTAAAGTTCCATTGGGTTCCGAGCTCTTTGTTTCTTTTTGATCATCTACTAAAACACCCCTTTCAAAAATGGCTGTTTTTTCTCTACCATCTCTAAAAGCGGTTACTTTAAAATATTGACTTAATGCATTTACCGCTTTGGTACCTACTCCATTTAAACCCACACTTTTTTGGAAAGCTTTACTATCGTATTTAGCACCCGTGTTAATTTTACTTACCACATCCACCACTTTACCAAGTGGAATACCTCTACCGTAATCTCTAATGGTTACCGTTTTATCTTCGATGGTAATTTCAACTTGTTTACCATGCCCCATGGTATGTTCATCAATACAGTTATCTACCACTTCTTTGATGAGTACATAAATACCATCATCCGTTGCAGAACCGTCTCCTAATTTACCAATATACATACCAGGACGAAGCCTAATATGTTCTCGCCAATCTAATGACCTAATCGACGATTCGTCGTACGCACTATTGTTTACTTTTTCAGCCATTTTTTCTCCTGCTTTTTCGGGTAAATGAGTTCACACATTTTACTCAACCCGCAAATCTAACCACCTCATAACCAGCCCCAATTTTACTTTTCTACAAATGGCCAGTTTATGTGGATAAATCGGCTTTTTTGGGGTTTTTATTAAAATAAACCCTAGAAATGTACCTTTAGGCCATCAAAGAAGCAGACAAATACCTAGAAACCAACCTTGAACAGCTCTTAGTGGCGGGTCAAGAAAACGAGCTGGCCAACCAGCAATTTGCTCAATATTTATTGCAAATGGACCCCGCTGCAGTAGACCAAAAAGTGCATGCTTTAAATGACAAAATTGCCCCAAAAATTGACTGCACGGCATGTGGTAATTGTTGCAAAACATTACTGATTAATATCAATGAAAAAGAGGCAGATGCACTGAGTAAACACTTAGGTCAAACCAGAGAAATATTTGACAAAAATTATCTCGAAAAAGGGATGAATGAAACAATGCTTATGAGTGCAGTGCCATGTCACTTTTTAAAAGAAAATAAGTGCACCGTTTATAATTACAGATTTGAAGGATGCAAAGAATTTCCTGCCATGCATCTACCCCATTTTAACAAAAGACTTTTCACAACATTTATGCATTACAATAGATGCCCCATCATTTTTAACATTGTGGAACAGCTTAAAATTGAAACTCAATTTGTGCTAAAATCTAAAAGTGAAACCCAATGATTTGTTTTGGTGTAGATGAAATAATGATTCAAAATCCTGCATGGAAAACAAAGTCGATTGGACTTGTTACAAATGATGCAGCCACTACCAATACGGGTATACTTTCAAGAACGGCACTGGTGCAAGCAGGCTTTAATATTGTTTGTTTATTTAGTCCAGAACATGGTATTTCAGCTATGGCGCCAGATGGTGAAGCGCAACAAAATAGTATCGACACCATCACAGGCCTTCCCATTATTAGTTTGTATGGAAATAAATGCATGCCTACACAGCAGGATTTAGAAAATATTGACTTATTAATATTTGACATTCCAGATATTGGTGCCCGTTTTTACACCTACCTCTGGACTTTAACTTATGTGTTAGAGGCCTGCGCGCTAAACAATAAAGATTTGATTGTACTGGACAGGCCCAACCCTGTTTCCGGAAATTTTGATGCCGCGGAAGGACCTTTTTTAGAAGAAAGTTCAAGTTCATTTATTGGCAGATGGAATATTCCTATCAAACACAGCGCTACCCTTGGCGAGCTGGCACTTTATTTTAACAGCACAAAAAATATTGGTGCTAACCTAACAGTTGTTCCCGTAAAAAATTGGGAGCGCAATGATTTGGTAACTGATTGGGGAACTAATTTTGTACCTACATCACCAGCTATACAAAGCCCAAATAGTATGTTATTATATCCGGGCCTTTGTTTATTAGAAGCTACAAATATTAGTGAAGGAAGAGGCAGCCAGTATAGCTTTGAAACCGCTGCTGCACCCTGGATGCAAACGAGTGATATCAGTAGTTTTATCAACCAAAGTTTTGGTGACGAAATAAAAGCGAGTGACATTTCATTGACGCTAAACTCTGGCAAATATGCAAATACACTTTGCAAGGGTATTCACTTTAAAGTCATAGACCCTGACTATTTTAAACCAGTATTTTTTGGTTTGCTTCTTGTCTATATGATTCGAGCAAAACACCCGCAGGCGTTTACGTGGGCGCCGTATAAAACGGCTGTAAACCTGAGCGGTGAAGATCACCTAAGTAAATTATTAGGCATACAAAATGCACAAAAATTATTTGATTTACCCCTTCCACAATTTATTGCGAACTGCACTAAACTAACGCACTGCGCGGGCTGGAAAGAACAGATAGGGCCTTATTTACGCTATTAATTCTAAGTTCCCCAAATCTCGAATCACCACACTTGCTGTGGTGCAACCAAATATGGCTGGCATATAAGATAGTGTGCCAATTATAGATTTTTTAGGGAACGCTTTTTCTGTTTCAATAATTTTTGACTGGTCTACGATTTCTGGACTAAACACAACGGTTAGGCCCTTATAAATACCTAGTGCGTGTAATTTTTTTCTCACATACTTTGCCAAATTGCACTGATGCGTTTTTGAAATATCGGTCACTCTAATTTGTGAAGGATCCATTTTTCCGCCCGCACCTAAAGAACTTACAATCGGGATTTTTCTATCGATACAAGCTTTTATAAAATATACTTTGGGCGATAATGTATCAATACAATCTACGGCGTAATCAAAAGCGCCGTTGTCTAAAATTTCTCGGGTGCGTTCTTCTTTAATATATTCTGTTAATACCGTTAAATCTAAATCTGGGTTGATGTCTTTTAACCTTTCGGCCATTACTTCCGCCTTAGGTTTGCCTGCTGTCGAATGAAGCGCAGGAATTTGCCTATTTACATTGCTCAAATCTACCGTGTCAGCGTCTACAATGGTCATCTTACCAACACCGGCGCGTGCAATCATTTCGGCACAAATGCCACCAACGCCTCCTAATCCTACCACGAGTACATTTTTAGACATTAGGGCTTCGATGGGTGCATCCCCAAGCATTAACTGCGTTCTACTCATCCAATAAGGTATCATCAATATTATTTTTTTGGGTATAAAACTTGTTCTAGATTTAGCCTAGTTAACCATGCAAAAATGTACATCCTATGCGGTTTATAAAAATATTTTATTGTAGCGCCCTTTTTTTACTGCTTACATCCCCTGTTTCAAAAGCACAAAACCAGATTCCGCTTTTTATAAAACCTACACCAGACATCAGTATCCAGCTACTTACCTCAGGTAATAAAGTGAGTATTCGAGGACTGAGCGTTGTTAATGACGACGTTTTTTGGGCCAGTGGATCGGGCGGCATGGTTGCAAAAACCACCGATGGTGGTAAAAATATTGAGTGGATGCAGGTCCCTGGTTTTGAAAAAAGAGACTTTAGAGATATCGAAGCCTTTGATCAAAACACAGCGATCATCATGGCCGTTTCAGATCCAGCCATTATTTTAAAAACAACGGATGGCGGAAAAAATTGGAAAAAAGTTTTTGAAGATACTACTGCAGGTATGTTTTTAGACGCTATGCATTTTGAAAAAGTAAATGGAAAATTAGTGGGTATGGTTGTGGGCGACCCTATCAACCAAAAAATATTTTATGCCAAAACTTTTGATGGTGGAGACAGTTGGATCAAACCTTCTAAAAAAGAATTAAAAAATGTGCCAACCGTGCCAGAAGGTGAAGCCATGTTTGCATCGAGCGGCACCAATGTTGCCATTACAAATTTTAGTGCCGAATCGCCATGGCTGGTGGTAACCGGTGGAACCAAATCACGCTTAAAAGATTTTTTAAACCATTCGTTTAACGATTCGCTACCACTACTTCAAGGTTTTAGTTCGGCGGGTGCCAACTCCATTGCTTTTAATAATAAAATTCAAAAAGGGGTTATTGTTGGTGGCGACTATGCACATGACACCATTAGCAGGTTTAATTGTATTTTACTCGCTTTCGAAAATGGAAATAGAACCTACACCACTCCTATTGTTTACCCCCATGGTTACAGATCTTGTGTCATATATGTAGACAATGAAACATTAATTAGTTGCGGCACATCCGGCATTGATATTAGTTCCGATGGTGGCATACACTGGGAACTGGTTTCTAAAGAAAGTTTTCATGTGGTACAAAAGGCCAAAGAAGGACGAGCGATATACCTTGCCGGTGGGCGTGGCAGAATTGCAAAATTAATTTTGTAAGTATGTAACAATTAGGCATGAAAATTGTAGATTAGTAGAGCAGTATTAAATCGTAGGTATGAAAAAGTTTCAGGCAATTATCAAATTTACCATGGACGACCAGTTTATGACACTGGTTCCACCCCACCGTAGTTATATCAATTTCTTATTTAATAAGAGTATTATTGACAGCTATGCGGTGAGCATGGAGAGTCAAACCTGCTGGATCACCCTCAATACCGATTCCAAAGAAGCAGCGGCCAAATACCTCAAAAAGTCTCCCCTTTACAAGTACTGGAACTATGAAATAGAGGAACTTTTCGTGTATGACAGCCAATTGTATAGGTTTCCATCGCTTCAATTCAATTAAATCGCAAAAAATAGAAAGTTTTTTTTGGCAGTTTCGCTTCAGACCCTATTTTTGCACTCCAATAAAAAGGGAGCATAGCTCAGTTGGTTTAGAGCATCTCGTTTACACCGAGAGGGTCCGCGGTTCGAACCCGTGTGCTCCCACACAGAAAAGCCTTCGATTATATCGAAGGCTTTTTTATTTACCCCCGTTTTGCCATTTAAACTAAGTTTGTACCCATGCAACCCTTTACAACACCTAATAAAATAGTGATAACCTGTCATAAATGGTTAGCACCTGCCCTCGCTACCGAAGTAATTTCGCTCGGATTTAACATTGACCGAAGTTTTCAAACCGGTGTAGAACTCACGGGCACCATAAATGATTGCATTCGACTTAATTTAAATCTTCGAACAGCGAGCCAGGTTTTGTACTCTATCAAATCTTTTAACTGCAACAATCCCGACGAATTATATGAAAACCTCACTACCATTGAGTGGGAAAAAATAATTGACCCAGACGGGTATTTTTCTGTTACAAGTAATGTTTTCCATACAAGCATCACCACCAATTTATTTGCCAACCTGAGGGTGAAAGATGCAGTTGTAGACCGTATGCGAAAGGTGGCGAATAAAAGACCTTCCACAGGATCTGATTTAACAGGCGCCGTGGTTTATTTGTATTGGAAATATGATGAAGCAGAAGTTTTTATTGACACCACTGGCGATTCTTTGGCAAGACATGGCTACCGAAAAATTCCAGGGAAAGCCCCTATGCTAGAAGCGCTCGCCGCTGCTACTATTTTGTCGGGTAAATGGGACAGGTTCACTCCGTTTGTCAATCCTATGTGCGGATCAGGGACTTTAGCCATAGAAGCCGCCCTCATTGCAACCAAAAGGGTACCTGGTCTTTTAAGAGAGAACTATGCATTCATGCACGTTTTAGGATACAAGAAAGAAGTGTATGAAAATGAACGGTCAATTATTGAAAATCAAATTAGATCCCTTCCAGCCTTACAAATTATTGCATCTGATATTAGTAAACAGGCCATTGATATTGCAAAAATAAATGCAGCAGCAGCAGGTGTAGAAGACCTTATTACATTTCAAGTATGTGATTTTGAGTCAACCAAAATGCCTGATAACATGGATGGCGCTGTCATTTTGTTGAATCCAGAATATGGTGAAAGATTGGGTGAAGAAATTGAACTCGAAGCTACCTACGCAAGAATAGGCGACTTTTTAAAAAATAAATGCAAAGGCGCAACCGGCTATATTTTTACAGGCAACCTCGAGCTCGCCAAAAAAATAAGGCTAAAACCCAGTAGACGGATCGAATTTTTGAACGCCAAAATAGATTGCCGTTTATTAGAATATGAATTGTACGCTGGTTCAAGAAGGGTCGAAAAAGAAACTACACCTATGGCAACATAAAAAAAGGGACGCTTTTGGCATTCCCTTTTATAGACAATAATAAGTACAATCCCCCCAGACGGCACTTACACTAATCTTGATGCTAAGTAAAGCCGTTATGTTTTGTTTGAAAACAAAATTTACTAAACAACCCATTTTTTTATCAAATTACCAATGAATGGCAAAAAATGGCAGAATTAAGCTGTTTTTAATTACTGTTTAATAAATATTTAGTTAATTAAATAAGGAAATATTTTGTTTATTTAAGCATTTAGTATTTTTATAATACATGAAAATGGATATCCTCATAGTAGACGATGAGCGCCATGGCGTAACAGCTTTAAAAAGCATTATCCAGCAGTACTGTCTTCATTTAATTGGGAAAATACATACCGCAAGTAATATTGAAGACGCACTTTTAATTCTGTCTAATAACAGTATTCATATTGCCTTTTTAGATATTCAATTAAGCAAAGGCAGCGGTTTTGACATAGCTAATAAAATACCTTCCACTTGTAAGATTGTTTTTGTTACCGCCTTTGCAGAACATGCCCTTAAGGCAATCAAGCACCAGGCTTTTGATTATTTACTCAAACCTATTGATCCAAAAGAATTACTGCATTGCATAGAAAAATGTGCCATGCTAGAGCCTCAACAAAAAGAACAATTTTTAACGATTAAATCTAAAGGAATCACCATCCCTGTCTTACAGGATTCTATTTTGTATTTAAAAGCAAAAGGCCCCTACTCCGAAATTTATTTCCATGATGGAAATGTATATACCACCTCCCAAACCCTAAAAGATATTCAAGAGAAACTAAACGCTCAATTTATTAGGACACATAAGTCCTATTTAATCAATAGTAAATTTATTGAGGGCTACAACCAAAAGAATATTTTTTTGAAAAACAACCTATGTTTCAATATTTCAAGACTTGGGCTACAACAACTGCAACAATTCTATGGCTCATAGTTTTGACACAAGTTTCGAAAGCCCAAACAACATCTACCGACTCTTATTCCTTTAAAAGAGGACTGCCGTCTTCTACCATCAATCAAATAACAGAAGACGAAAATAACAGCATTTGGATAGCCACCGAAAATGGTATAAAAATCATTAATCGTCAACAAAGTCAATGGCTTGAAAAACGAATGCTTGGGAAATCTGTGATACAAATTGGTTTTTTAGATTCCTATGTGTTTATGGGATGTAGAGATAGTTTGCTGATTATTGACCAAATAACAAAAAAAACAGTTCAAAAATTTAGTAAACAATCAATTGGCAATACCATTAAAATAAAAAAACTGCAAAATCAAATATGGATTGTTACCCAAAATTCAGTCTTTCATTGGCTTCACAATAAATTGGTTTCAGTACCCTACAATCCTAAACAGGGAACTATTTTTGATCTAACAAACTACAAAGGAAAAATTGTGGCAGTTAGCTATCCACAAGGGAAAATAGAAACCTTAACAGCAGGGTCTTTTAAGGTAGATGAAACACTCACCAAAATAATAAACCCAATAAATGCCCCTTTGCTTACCATAGCAGCAAAAAGTGATACATTGGCGATTGGTGGTGATGGTTATTACAGCATATATGCAAATGGAAAACTTCTTGATAAAAACAATTACCCACTCAGAAATGATGTCAAACACAATTATGCAGTTTGGGACATCACTTTTGTAGACAATATGATATATTTTGGGATTGGAGATACCCACAACCTTATAAACGGTGGTGTCATTCATGCATTCCCGCTATTTAATATACTGCCTACTGGCACACCCTATATACAAGCCCTTCATTACCAGAAAAAAACAAATTCACTTTGGATGGGCAGCTTATACGATGGGATTTTTAATATAAAAGGGTTTAATGAGACCATTTCAAACAATGGACTAAAATACCAACCAGGTTTTAATAAAAACAACTATTACTTATATAACGCAGAAAAAACTTTTGAAATCAATAATGGGAAACAATCCCCTATTGATGTAAAAGACACCAGACTCATTGCAACCATCAAAGATACCACTTTCATTTTATCCTATACCAGCTTATCCATCATACCAAAATTTGGAAAAAAATATACTGCAATATCCAATACAAATGAGGGTCGACTTTACACCCATGCACAACGATTAGGTGATAGTTTGTATGCGTTTGCATTATATAAACCAACCACAATCTTTGATTTAAAATCATTCAAAAAAAGCAATAGCGGACAAAATAAAATTTTAACCGGCGTAGAAAAACAAAATAATTTTATCCTTTGTCATAACCAGGGCATTGGATTTACCATGTATACCGCATCTGGTTATCACCCTGTTACCATTAAAAATGATAATCGTATTGATATCGATGATTTTACCACAAGTAACAATAATGATGTTATTACACTATCAGAAAATAAAATAAAATATTACACCCTACAAAACAAACATACCCAACTGCAATTAAAGGGTCAATTTGACTTTGAAAAACAATTTAAAGATTACAACCCTAAGTGGATTGTTAATGGAAATCAAAACACAGTATATGGAGTTTCTGAAAAAGGAATTGTCGTAATACAAAATCAAAAACCTACTGGTTTTTATGAAATCAATGATATAAAAATCATCAGCAAGCCCTTTATTGACGCATTAAATAGACTTGTTATCCAGCACGAAAAAACAACACGTCTGTTGCCATTAAACAAAACAGAGCACTTAACCAATAAAGCAAATACTATACTTGCTCCAAGCAACTTATTTGTTGAAGATGAAATTAATATTAAAGTGATTTCCAAAAACGATAGCCAGGAGCCTATTCAACTTCAAAAAGTAGTATTACTACATGAAAACAAACCGGTATACGAACATTACACACTTGAGCAAAGTATTATCATTGATACAACCCTTCCAAAGGGACTATATCAACTTCAAGTATTCTCAAATAATATTTTAAGTTATAATAAAGATTTATCCATCGAACTTCCATGGCAGCAAAATCCATTGTTTCGAATTTCGATACTCCTACTAATTACAGTTGCGCTCTATTTATTATTTAAAAACAGGTACAATCAGAAATTATATGCAAAACAATTAACGAGCAATAGGCTAGAATTGATTCAACAAAATCTAAACCCGCACTTTGTTTTTAATTCACTAAATCTTATTTATAGTAGTATTCTAGAGGACAAAAAAGAAGAAGCCTTACAAACGGTTAGAGATTTTTCATCTTTACACCGTAGTTTTTTAGAAAGATCCAAAGAAAAACAAGTATCAGTTGCATCAGAAATAAGTTTTATTGAATCTTATTTAGCCATTGAATCGATGCGATTTAAAGAAAATATAGCGATCAATCACACCCTAACCATCGGACCAAATTGCAATACCAATGCCATTTTTATTCCGCCAAATATTTTACAGCCACTCATTGAAAACGCGATTAAATATGGCATTTTGGGCTATCAAGGAACAGAACTGCCTGCAATATTCATTGATGTACTATGCAGCAACCAGCAAGTAACAATTGCTATAGAAAACCCAATTGGCGATCGTGTGGAGCTTTACAAAGGAACAGGCATGGGTGTTTCGATTGTACATGAAAGAATAAAATTATTCAATCAAGAAACGAAATCAAATATTCAAATGCTTACCAATCAAGAAAGCACCCATTTTAAAACAGGATACCGGGTGGCTATCATCATTAATTCATAAATGCATCCATCGCAACAGTTGGTTTACCAGTATCATCAAATGCACCGAGCTTATACCCTTTCCAACTATTATAGCTCTGGGGCTCCCAGTAAAATACGCCCAACCCTTTTTTTTGATTCACCGACTTCGTTTTTGAAATTAAATCTTGAATAAATGATTTACATGCAGTAGCTGCCGACGCTTCCATACCAATTTCGCTAATCATAATTTCTTTATTGTACCTCGCCACCATATCATTCATGTTGTTCAAACACTGCATGGTTAGATTAGACCAATTAGATGTAGTTGGATATAAAGACATCGCTATAATATCATAGTCTACTTTACTAGCAGTAAGCCCATCAAAAATCCATCTAAAAAGTGCGTTATCATAACCATTAGATATATGTACAATAACCTTAGAAGAAGCACTTGTTTCCCTCACTGCTTTTGCACCTGCAGCAACCATAGCAGCAAACTGCCCCATATTTTTAGAGGCGCGACCTTCTTCCCACAACATACCATCATTGGTTTCATTACCAATTTGAACCCATGATGGAACAACACCTGCATTTAATAGCGCCGTCAATACCGTTTTGGTATGTGTATATACCGCTTGGTTTAATCCAGCAGCATTCAAATTCATCCAAGCCTTAGGTTTATTTTGTTTACCTGGATCAGCCCAGAAATCACTGTAATGAAAATTAACCATAACACGCATGCCGGCATTTTTTGCACGAACCGCCATTTTTACCACATCGGCCTGACCACACCATCCATTATCTGGATCGACCCAAACCCTAAACCTGAGTGAATTAATTCCTTTACTTTTTAAGACAGTAATACAATCTGCTTCTGTTCCATTCGATAAATAAAATTTTACCCCTGCAGCTTCCATTTCTGACAACCACCCAATATCGGCCCCTTTTGCAAAGAAGCTCGTATCAACTGTAGCAGGTGGCTCAATTATCTTTAACGGCTTTGTACAAGCCAAAATTTGAACACTTATAATCAAAAACAAAAAGAACAATACTTTTTTCATAACGATGTTTTAACACAAATAAAATTAAGTGGTTTTTTGGTATAAGATACATTCTTTATTTTTACTGAATGAGGGTAACCGCTAACCAAATAAAACCTTGGGAATCTGAAGAAACAGACCTGCTTACCGCACCCGCCACCCCCTATCAACTCATTGTTTGGAATGACGAAGTCAATACATTTGAATGGGTCATTGAAACCTTAATGGATGTGTGTAAACACAGTCAAGAACAGGCTGAACAATCTGCCATGATTATTCATTATAATGGCAAATACGCCGTTAAAAATGGAGACTATGACACCCTAAAGCCCATGTGTGACGCAATTACTGAAAGAGGTATCAGTGCCACCATCGAATCTACCAATAGCTAATGTCACTTACCATACTAGATGAACAAATTTGGTTTCCGCCTATAGAGCATGCGCTCGAAGATGGCTTGCTTGCCATGGGTGGCGACCTTAGTACCGAAAGACTTATTAAAGCATACCAAGAAGGTATTTTTCCATGGTACGATGGTGAAACACCTCTTTGGTGGAGTCCAAACCCTAGGTTTGTTTTGTACCCTCCCCAGTTAAAAGTAAGTGCGACCATGAAACAGGTGATCAACCGAAAAGAATTTGTGTTTAAAACCAATACCGCATTTAAACAGGTTATTGCCAATTGTAAAAAAATAAAGCGTGTAGGCCAAAACGGCACTTGGATCACTCCTGCCGTTGAAAAAGCCTATACTATTTTACACGAATTAGGCATTGCACATAGTGCCGAGGCTTGGAAAGGTGACACCCTTGTTGGTGGACTCTATGGCATTAAAATGGGTCAACTATTTTTTGGAGAAAGCATGTTTAGCAGTGAAAGCAATGCCAGCAAGTTTGCTTTTATTAGTTATGTAAAACAATTAGAACAAGAAGGTATTGTTTTAATTGATTGCCAAATTTACACTGAGCACTTAGAAAGTTTAGGGGCCCAAATGATACCCAGAGAAGCATTTAAATCGCTACTTTATAAATACCGCTAACTCTTGTAGCCATACATTTTTTCAACGTCTTTTACAATCTTTTCCATGTCGGCATCATCACCAGTTGGATTGTAAGGCTGCTTTAAATTACTGCCAAAAACAAAGGCAATGGTTTGCCAAAATGCTGCATTAAAAAACCCTTTGTATTCAGAAATAATTTCATAACAGTTGTTACCGGTTTGTCTGTTAATAAGCTTCATCAATACTTTACCCTGATACACAGATAATTTTACGAGCTGATCGGCAAATTCTTTTTTGAGTTCTTTTTCGCGGGACTTAATAATTGCTTTACGCTTTTTGCTATCAGTCACACCATTTAATTTGGCATTCACTTCATTCATGATACGGCTAGCTGCAATGGCATATGGGTACGTAACATAAACTGCGTTTCGGAGCCTAGTCCAATCAGCCCAATAATTTTTCCAATGGCCCGTAAGCTTGGCGTATACTTCTACGGGCGGCAAAATAGATTCAGGAATGGTATCACCTTCAGGCGTAATATAGGCATGAACCCGCATCGTATCGAGAGGCCCGCGCTGTTGAGCAGTTATAGTGATAGATGCAGCAAAAATAAAAAGCACCAAACAAATAATATGTTTTCGTGTTGGCTGCATGTAGACAATTATGAAATAGTTAGTTTGTTTTTTAATGTTTTGTAGCGCTGAATAATGGACATCACAAAACCTACTACCATTACTATTACACCCAACCATAAAATATTAATCATTGGAAACTCGTACACTTTTAACGTAATTAAATCTGTGATGGCACCAGATTCTTTAACGCCTATTTGCAATACTCCTTTTTCTTGATCAATCACTTTATTAAACTGTAGTACTAATGATTGTGCCACTACCGTATCAGAAATTTGGCGAATATTTGAATTATCAATCGCAATGCCTGGCATTGCAGTATATTTTCGACCATCCCTAGCAGTAACGTCAACATCTAAAAATAAAGCAGTTTCACCAGGTAGTAGTAAGTCTTTTTTAGAAGCTGGATTTACGGACACACTTTTTAATATCATGAGGCCATTGCTGTAAAAAATAGTATCCCCTACTTTGATTTCTTTGTCAACAAAACGTGTGGTATCGGAAGCATCATTTTGCTGGAAAGATGTGATGTACACAAAAATATCTTTGTACCAATAATGCTTACTTGCAGGATTGGCCGCAAAGCCTTCCATCCCTTTGTTGTTTTTAATTACATCCGGATATAAATTAAACGTTTCGGAACCGTCTTTTGCTTTAAATGTAATTTCGTAATATTTTTTTCTGTCCTCCACATTTAACGTATCGCGCTTATAGTTCACCATAAACTTACCCATATCTGTTTCTACACCTTTAAACAGGGTCAAGTTTTCGGCAGGGTTCCCCGCTGGATTTTTTTCACCAGGGGCCGCTTGTGCAAGTGGTGTAATACCTGTTGTATTCCAACTTAACACTGTTTTTTTAGCAGAAGAAATCAAAATTCCTACGAGTATCATTCCAAAGCCAACGTGCGCAACAGAAGCGCCTGCGGCTTTTAATTTACCCCTTAATACAAGCCAGATATAAGACAAATTTCCAGTAACCGCATAAACGGCAGTAAAAATAGCTAAGTGTATCGCAAATAAAAATACAGGACCTTTTTTCGTGTAATTCACGTCACCAAAAAATGCAATGAGTAAACTAATAACAGCTGCGGCTAACAAAGGCCATGCAATATTTTTTACAAACTGTTTTGTATCGGTGTATTTATATTTTAAAAATTGCGTGCCCGCTGTTAAAAGCCCTAAAACAATTGCTACAAAAATTTGAATTTGATTGTGGGCAAATTCTGGGTCTTCGGGAGGCGCAATATTGGTGCCAAATAATTTATTGGCAACAGGCGTAGACGTTTTAGCAATAATGACCATACCTGCTAAAAAGAGTACCAACGATCCAATAAACATCCAAAATTCTCTACTACTGGTTGCTTCTTCTTTTGCAATGGATGGAATAGACTTATATCGAATAGCAAAAATGGTAAATGCCGGTATTACAAAAATGAGTAAAAAAACAAGTAGCTGTGTGTTCATCCCAAGATCTGTAAAGGCGTGCACTGAAGTGTCGCCAAGTATGCCGCTTCTTGTTAAAAAAGTAGAATATAAAATCAATAAAAAAGAAACGATATAAAAGAAATAAGTAGGACGCAAAGAATAACCCGTACTTTTTGCAATCATATTGGTATGGAGTCCAGCAACTAGTGTTAACCAGGGTACTAAGGATGCATTTTCTACAGGATCCCAAGCCCAATAACCGCCAAAAGATAAGCTCTCATAAGCCCAGGCAGCACCCATCATAATGCCAAGCCCTAAAATGGCCGCAGAAAAAGAAGCCCAAGGAATTGCAGACTTTAGCCAATCATGAGACTTGCGCATAAAGCCAGCCATCGCATATCCAAATGGAATAATGGTACTAGCAAATCCTAAAAACAAAATGGGCGGATGAATCACCATCCAATAATTTTGTAAAAGCGTATTTAATCCCGTACCATCTTTAATCAGTGTTAAATAATCCGGTCTACTTAAAATAGGCCAATCCATTTCATTTCTTAAAAGAGAAAAAGGACTAGATCCAATTTTATGACCAAATAAATAAACGCCTAACACCATTGATGCCAAAAGCACTTGTGCAAAAGAGATTACAGACATAACGCCCGCCTCCCATTTTTTTGCAGTGAGCATAATCACAACACCTAACACACAATGCCAAAAACTCCAAAGCATAAAGCTACCTTCTTGACCTTCCCAAAAACAACTGAGTAAATATTCGGGCTGTAACGACTTGTCACTATGCATGTAAGCATACTTGTATTCGAAATAGTGATTCGAAATAATGACATAGAGTAGTGAAAAAGTCGCAAATACACAGATGACTTCAACCAAAAAGAAAATACGACCAATTTTAATCCAACTTTTTGCATTGGGATCATTAGGATCCGCTACCCCACCAAAAAAAAAGGCAATGGTTGCAACAACAGAAGCAACAAAAGAAACCAAATTAAAAATATGCCCTGCTTGTCCAAGCCACAAATGTTCGCCGATATAATTCATTGAATTAAAATTAAATGATACAGTTAGTTAGAATACGTAGTTTGACTTTTGTCGATTGAATTGGGATTGTCTTTATATTTTGATGGACACTTGAGTAAAATATCTTTACACTCAAACTGACCATTTTGCACTTTACCTTTTAATACCAAACGCTCACTTTTTTCCATATCGGTTGGCTTATTGTTGTGGTAAATTACCTTGATAGAATTCCCAAGGGTATCCACTGCCGTAAACGTTAAATAATTAGGATCTTTGACAGCGTCATACACAAGCGGCTGCGTTTTGTCAATTTTAGCAATCAAATTCACAAATTTACCCTCTTTTTCACGCGCAGAGGCAATAGTCTCATAAGTGGTTAAATCTCCGGTGTAACTGATAAGTACCACAATAGATGCAGCAATTAAAAGAAGGAGGATAATATGGGTCTTTTTCATAAAAACACTGATTTCGAGTACAAAAGTAGCCTAAAATGGATAATCTTGGTGGTCTTGTTTAAGCATTCAAGAATCTTTAACGTATTTCGAAAAATAGCTGCTAACTTGCGCCCTGTTTGCAATACAACCTAGTATGAGCCAATTATCCAACTTTGACCCTAATGAGGTCGGAAACCCAAATAACAACATTTTTGGACTCCCTTTTTCTGAAGCGGAATCTGCCCTCGTTTTACTCCCCGTTCCATGGGAAGTAACCGTGAGTTATGGCGCCGGTACTTCAAGAGCTGCTGAGCATATTTGGAAAGCAAGTATTCAAGTGGATTTACTAGATACCGATGTACCCGATGGCTGGAAAAAAGGATTCTATTTAAGAGAAACCAATAAAAAAATCCTTTTAAAAAGTGACTACTTACGCAAAGAGGCCGAACTCTTTATTGACTATATTTCTAAAGGTGAAATTGTTGGCAACAACAAGTTCATGTGCAAGAGCCTCAAAGAAATTAACGAAGGTGGTATTATGCTCAATAACTGGGTGTTCGAACAAACCAACGAACTCCTCGAACAAGGTAAACTGGTAGGCCTCATTGGTGGCGACCATAGTACACCGCTAGGTTATATTAAGGCGTTAGCAAAAAAACATGGCAGCTTTGGCATCTTACAAATTGACGCCCATTGTGATTTAAGAAAAAGCTACGAGCATTTTACCTACTCTCACGCGTCTGTTATGTACAATGTACTGAACGAAATTGAAGGCGTTGAAAAATTAGTACAAGTTGGTATCAGAGATTTTTGTAGCGAAGAGTGGGATTACATTAATAACAGCAATGGAAGGGTTGTTACCTATTTTGATAAAGACATTAAAACCAGACAATACGAAGGTGAAACTTGGAAGTTAATAACGGATGAAATTGTGAATCAACTACCTCAACTGGTGTATATCAGTTTTGATATTGATGGACTTGATCCAAAACTTTGTCCAAACACCGGAACCCCTGTTCAGGGTGGTTTTGAAAGCGAAGAGATATTATATCTGTTCAAAAAAATAGTTGATAGCGGTAAACAATTAATTGGTTTTGACTTTGTAGAAGTGGGTGTGGGTGAAACGGATTGGGATAGCAATGTAGGCGCTCACTTGTTATGGCGCATGTGTAATTTGATGGTAAAAAACACCCCTTCAAATAACTAAGATGGCAGGAAAAGTTTACGACTTTATTATTGTATTAAAGAAACGCTCTTTTGTATTTATTAATTGGGTAAGTATAATAATGATTGCGCTTGCATCACTCCTACTATCTGTACAGGTTATTTTACACGGCTACCAGCACACACTTGTTTATATTGCCATTATGCTTTCTATGATTGCATGGACTGCGTTTACGCTCCTAAAAGAAAAAAAAGGAAGACCCGCTTTATATAGGATAGGACTTTTACTAGGTGCATGGGGTATTTTTATTCAACCTTATATATCCTGGTTAGCTTTTGTTTATGTGGCTGCCGCAGTCATTGAAAAACAAGTTAAATTTCCAGAAGAAATTGCTTTTGATAACGATGAAGTGGTCATCAATAGCTTTCCAAAAAAGAGACATAGCTGGGACGCTTTTGAAAATATTGTTTTAAAGGACGGATTACTTACATTAGATTATAAAAATAATACCTTGTTTCAAAAACAAATAGAATCTGCTGTATCAAAAGAAGATGAAGCAGCTTTTAATGTATTTTGTCAAGAACGCTTAAACAAATAACATGCCACTACAACAGTCACCCTACATATTATATTCAGACG
>CANHCY010000012.1 GCA_947459295.1 Chitinophagaceae bacterium | reverse complement strand
CAATGTCAAAAGCCATAACAATAGGAATTTATAGATGTATGATTGAATTTTTTAAAAATCTGCTGCGAATTTACGAAAAAAGGGGGGCGGGCAAAAGAGTTTCTTTACTATAAATGACCTAAATTGCCATACAGTTGTTAAAAAAGCACCATTATGATTCAAAAATTGAGGGAATTTCTAGAATTAAGGGCTTTTGGTGTGTGTAATGCCATGGGGGAGCGCCTCGGTATTGCCACGTCCCGCATTAGAATGTGGTTTATTTATATCAGCTTTTTAACCCTCGGATCACCAGTAATTATATATATGGTACTCGCTTTTTGGATGAACATCAAGCGTTACATTTTGGCTGGCAAAAGAAATCCATTAAACAACTGGTAGATTTTTTTATTTGGCTTTATATAACGGCCTCTCTTAATCTCACTAATTTTTCAAGTAGCGGTTCTAGTAAATGTAAGGGTAGCATATTGGCGCCATCACTTTTTGCTACGGCAGGGTTTGGATGTGTTTCAATAAATAACCCGTCTGCTCCAGTAGCAATGGCTGCTTTAGCAATTGTTTCAATTAAATGCGGATTGCCACCTGTTACACCACTTGTTTGATTGGGTTGTTGAAGTGAGTGTGTACAATCCATAATAACAGGCACGTTGTTTTCTTTCATGGCCGGAATATTTCTATAATCCACCACTAAATCTTGGTAACCAAAAGTGTTACCGCGCTCTGTTAACATGATATTGTTGTTGCCGGCTAATTTAATTTTATCAACGGCAAATTTCATAGAAGCGCCACTTAAAAACTGACCTTTTTTTACGTTTACAATTTTACCGGTTTGTGCAGCCGCTACTAGTAAATCTGTTTGTCTGCAGAGGAAAGCAGGGATTTGTAATATATCTATGAACTCGGCAGCCACAGCAGCTTCGTCATGTGCATGAATATCAGAAGTAGTAGGGAGCTTATAGGTAGCACCTACTTTTTTTATCAGTTCAAGTCCGTTGTCATCACCAATGCCGGTAAAAGAATTGGCACTTGTGCGGTTGGCTTTGCGGTAGCTTGCCTTAAACACATAGGCAATGCCAAGATTTTTACAAATACCACTTACTTTATCAGCAATTTCCATCACCAGCTCTTCGCTTTCTACCACGCAGGGGCCAGCAATTAAAAAAAACTGATTTTTATTGTACGATTGATCTTTAAATAATTCTGTTAAGAAGGGCTGATTCATTTTTATTTATTTATAGTCCTAAAACTTCTTTCATTGAAAAAATTCCTTTGTGTGTAGCTGCAAATTCGGCAGCAAGTACCGCGCCTCCTGCAAATCCTTTTCTGTTGTGTGCCGTATGTGTAATTTCTATGGTGTCGATTGCGGATGCGTAGGTAGTAGTGTGTGTACCTGGTGCTGGATCAATTCTTTCCGAAGTAATCACTAGATCCGAAGCCAAGCCAGATGCTTCATTTACCCATTTTGTTTTAGTAGGTATCGCTGCTAGTACCTGCTCTGCAAGCGTGATAGCCGTTCCACTTGGGGCATCCTTTTTTTGCGTGTGGTGAATTTCATGTAAACCAACCTCGTAGCTTGGGTGCTTACTCATAAGGGCTGCAAGTGTCTTATTGATTTCAAAAAACAAATTCACACCAATACTAAAATTACTTGCATAAATAAGGGTGCCGTTTTGTGCGGCGCAAAATGTTTTTGCTTTTTCATAATCTTCTAACCAACCGGTAGAGCCGCATACCACAGGAACGCCTAGTGATAAACATTTCATAACATTATCAAATGCACTATGTGGTCCTGTAAATTCGATAGCCACATCAATGCCCGTAACATTTTGTGCGTTTAAATCAGCAGCGTTATCTAGGTCAATTTTTAATCCAATGGTATGACCATTTGTTAGGGCAATTTCTTCGATGGCTTTACCCATTTTTCCGTATCCAACAAGTGCAATATTCATGCTATCATTATTTTGTTGTAAATATTTTTTTTGACGGCTCTTTAAAATTTAAAACAAGTCCAAGGCCTGGTGTTCTTGTATTAGGGTTGAACTGTGGTTTAACTTGTAAAGATAAATCATCAGAAACATCAAATTGTTTGAGGTGTGCAAATACAGTAGCATCGGCTACTTGAAGTCCCCAAGCTAAAATGAAATATAAAATCGAATAGTCTCGATCTCTTCTAAAAGTATTTCGGTAGGATTGTAAAGAAGCGAGTCCTAAATTTTTTAATTGCGGGTCAATCCCTGCAAGGCCGGAGCTGTCTAGGGTAGGGGCTTGTGCTTTAAATTTTGCTTCGTAGGCATATTTTGTTTTGCTGTACCAGCTATCATTGTAAAAATACAAAGCACCAGGGATTGCTAAAACGCCATATACAATAGGAATTTTCCAATATTCTTTATTGGTGGCTTGGCCCCAGCCTGGTAAAATAGCGGCTCTGCGGGTAGCCACTTGCGGACGAAATTTTAATTTGACAACCGTATCACTTTTGACAACATTGTCACTTTTTACAAGAGCGGTATCTTTTTTTATGGAGCTGCGCTTACTTTTTAAAGCACTGGTATCTTTTTTTTGCGCACTCAACTCCGCACTGCAAAAAAGTATGCAGCCAATGAAAAAAAAGATCAACTTTTTTGCACCTGTCATTTTAGTTCACCGTTACGTTCATGGCATCTAGTATTTTATTTAATTCGTCTAACGAAAAATACTCGATTGTAATACTGCCAGTTCCTTTTTTGGAATGCGTCATTTTAACTTTTGTAGAAAAATGCGAAGACAAATTATCTTCAATTTTTTTATAGGCTGTAGGAAGGCTAGATTTATTGTCTTTGGCACCTGCTGGTTTTTGCGCGAGGTACATTTTGCGCACCAGCTCTTCGGTTTGTCTAACGCTTAAACTTTTTTGAATAATTTCTTTAAAAACAAAAAGTTGTCTGTCGATGGTGTCAATATTAACCAGCGCTCTTGCATGCCCCATCGAAATTTTACCACTTCTGATAGCGAGTTGTAAATCAGGTGGTAATTTTAAAAGTCTGATATAATTGGATACGGTACTTCTTTCTTTGCCCATGCGCTCTGCTACTTGCTCCTGGGTATAAGAAAGCTCATCCATCATGCGCTTATAACTGATGCCAATTTCGATGGCATTTAAATTTTCTCTTTGTAAATTTTCAAGTAAAGCCCACTCTAGTAATTGTTGGTCGTTGGCTTGTCTTACATATACTGGCACTTCTTTAAGGCCAGCCATTTTAGACGCTCTAAACCTGCGCTCTCCAGCAATCAATTGAAATTTACCAGAGGCTAATTTAGAAACCGTTAGTGGTTGAATAACATCATGAATTTTTATAGACTCTGCTAGTTCATGTAAAGCCTGTTCATCAAAATCGCGGCGTGGTTGCTTTGGGTTAATTTGAATATCGGCGAGTGCAATTTTACTAGTGGCCACTGCCTGCTCTGCATATGCGGGTTGCACTTGACCTTTAGGCGTTTTGTATTCTGCGTCTATATTGGATAGCAAAGAACGAAGTCCTTTGCCAATCATGTCTTTGTTATTTTTAGGGCTACTCATGTTATTCTATAATTCTTTCTTCGTTAGAAATTTTTGTCATGCCGTTATTTTGAAGAATTTCTTTGGCGAGGTTTAAATAGTTGATGGTACCCTTGCTGTCTGCGTCGTATAAAATAACCGGCTTCCCTACACTTGGTGATTCACTTAACCTGGTATTACGGTGGATGATGGTATCAAAAACCATTTCATCAAAATGTCTGCGCACTTCGCTAACGACTTGATTGCTTAAACGGAGGCGGCCATCATACATGGTCATTAAAATACCTTCTATTTGAAGTGCTGGATTTAACCTGCTCTGAACAATTTTAATAGTATTTAATAATTTGCCTAAACCTTCTAATGCAAAAAATTCGCACTGAACAGGAACAATAACACTATCTGCAGCAACGAGTGAATTAACAGTAATTAATCCGAGTGAAGGAGAGCAATCGATAATGATAAAATCATACTTATCACGAACGGCGTCTAAAATACCTTTCATCACATTTTCTCTATTCGGATAATTGATCATTTCAATTTCAGCACCTACTAAATCGATATGCGAAGGAATTAAATCTAAATTGGGTACTTCCGATTTTAAAATCACATCGTTTGCTGTTGAATTGTTAACCATGCAATCATATAAACTGTTTGTGATATTATGCAAATCAAATCCTACACCCGTGGTGCTATTTGCCTGTGGGTCTGCATCTACAAGGAGGGTTTTAAATTCTAAAACAGCCAAACTTGCCGCTACGTTGATAGCAGTGGTTGTTTTTCCCACGCCTCCTTTCTGATTGGCTACGCCTATAATTCTCGCCATAATATTTATTGCTTGTAAGTTGCCAAAAATAAGCTTTCAGCTACATCTTTTGAAACAATCTTATCCATACTTTGTTGTAGCATTAACCCCTTGTCAAATTTCCCTAAAAACGGCTAAAAAAGGGGTAATTTTGCCTTTTTCCAATCGATTTTGGCATAAAATCACTCAAATAACCCAAACCTATGCGTAGTGCAACAAGCTGGTGGATTATCGCTCTTGTCATTTTTTTACTGGATTTATACGTTTTTCAGGCCTTAAAAACAGTAAGCCAGCAGGGGTCCGATAGGGGGCGTCAGGCTATTTATATTAGCTACTGGGTGGTGTCGTTTTTTACCATTGCCACCATGCTATCTTTTCCATACCTCCAATTTTTGCAGACCTCCAAAATTTTTAGAAATTATGTTTTTGCGATTTTGATTGGACTTTTTTTAGCAAAATTTATTGGCTCACTATTTTTTGTAGCCGATGATATTCGACGAGGCGCTTTACTACTCATGAATAAAATTTTTCCATTATCAGGCGCGCAGTATATGGGTCCCGAAGGGCAGGGTATACCAAGATCTACTTTTTTAAGTTGGTTAGGGCTTGGACTTGGGGGTACTTTATTTGGAACTTTATTATTTGGTTTTGGTAACAAATACAATTACCAAGTAAAAAAAATAAAACTCTCATTTAAAAATTTACCAGCGGCATTTAAAGGAATGCGCATGGTACATATCAGCGATATTCATAGTGGTAGTTTTCAGGATATTCGTGCCGTTAATAAGGGTATCGATTTAATATTAAAGCAACAACCCGACCTTATTGTTTTTACCGGCGATCTCGTAAATGATAGAGCCACCGAAATGGAGCCTTATCAAAATTCTTTTGGACGTTTAACAGCACCACTTGGTGTTTTTTCTACACTCGGTAATCACGATTATGGCGACTATGTGCAGTGGCCTACAGCACAAGCTAAAGTTGATAATTTAGAAGCGCTTAAAAAAGTGCATGCCAATATGGGCTGGCGACTACTGATGAATGAGCATGTGGTACTTGAAAAGAAAGGCGAAAAAATTGCATTACTCGGTATCGAAAACTGGGGTGCTAAAGCTAGGTTTCCTAAATATGGTAAAATGGATTTGGCGCATCCGGGCACAGAAAATATTCCGTTTAAAATACTTTTAAGTCATGACCCTAGCCACTGGGATGCACAGATTTTACCTGAATACCCGGGTATTGACCTTATGCTTTCTGGTCATACACACGGTATGCAATTTGGCCTCGAAAATCCTTATTTTAAATGGAGCCCCGTGCAATGGATGTACAAGCAGTGGGCGGGTTTATATGAGCAAGGTGCACAAAAATTATACGTGAATAGGGGGTATGGATTTATTGGTTATCCGGGCAGGGTGGGGATACTTCCAGAGATTACGGTGATTGAATTAGTTTAACTATGTTATAGTTAAGCCATTTAACAATTAGTTGTTATTTTTTTCGTTTAAAATACTAGAACTTAGTTTTATTAAACTTTCTTTTATGAAAAAGGCATTTATTTTAATTGGTTTTGTTGTTTTCTTTTCTATGCAAGCAGCTGCACAAAGTGGTTTTAGACTTGGCATTAAAGGTGGTCTGAACTTAAATAAAGTAAACGGACAATCACTTAACGACGCTTTTGATATGGGTTATATGGCTGGCGCTTTTGCTGAAATTGACATCAATAAATTTATTGGTATTCAGCCTGAACTATTGTACAGTCAAACCATGACCAAGCGTTCTAGTTTTTCTACTCTATACAATTCAAGATTTACGCAGGCTTTTTTAATTGACAATGCTTACACAAGACTCAACTATATCAGTATCCCAGTTTTACTTCGCCTTAATGTAGGTAAGCTTATTACCCTTAATGCTGGTCCTCAATATGGCATACTAATTGGCCAAGATAAAAACGTTTTAACCAATGCGCAAAATGCGTTTAAGACAGGCGATATATCTGCAGTAGTGGGCGCGCAATTAAACTTAAGCTCTTTCAGAATTTATGGAAGATATGTTGCAGGTATGCAAAATATTAATGCCATTGATGACATGGAAACTTGGAAAACAGCTTCTTTGCAACTTGGTATTGGTCTTAAATTTTAACCAGCAATAAAAGTAATTTACAAGAGTAGTCCTTGCAGGAATAAATAAGCAAAGCTAAAATAAATAATAAGCCCTGTTACATCAACAAGTGTGGCTACAAATGGTGCAGACGAAACAGCAGGGTCAAATCCTAAACGCTTTAAAAAGATAGGAAGCATAGAGCCTGATAAAGTGCCCCATAGCACTACGCCTATTAATGAAAATCCTACGGTAAATCCAATCATCATCCAGTGTTCACCATAAATATTGGGGAAGATAGAATGCCAAACGCCTACGCGAATAAATCCAATGATACCAAGTACGGAGCCCAGTAACATACCGCTGGTAATTTCGCGACGTAGCACGCGCCACCAATCTTGAATGGTAATTTCGCCAACGGCCATCGCCTGAATAATAAGGGTAGAAGCTTGTGATCCGCTATTACCACCACTAGATATAATAAGTGGTACAAATAATGCAAGTACAATGGCTTTTGCTATTTCATCTTGGAAATAACCCATGGCAGTAGCCGTAAGCATTTCACCAATAAATAATACCACCAACCAGCCTACTCTTTTTTTGAAAAGTTTTAATAATGGAATATCTAAATAAGGTTCGTTTAAGGCTTCGGTACCACCCATTTTTTGCATGTCTTCACTGAACTCTTCGTTGGCAACCCAAAGCATGTCATCGATGGTAACAATACCTAACAAAATATTATTATCATCTACTACCGGAAGTGCCACACGGTTGTTCATTTTAAACACCTGGTTGGCGTGCTCCTGATCGTCATGTACATTTAATGATACAACCCTGCCATCAATAATTTCATCCACTCTTTTACCCGGTGCCGCTAAAATTACGTCTCTGATTCTGATGTCGTCTACGAGTTCTCCTTTTTGATCAATGATATAAATAACATCGATGGTTTCTGAATTTTTTCCAAACTTTCGGATGGTATCAAAAACTTCAGTTACGGTATTGTGTGCGTAAATGTAAACGTAATCGGGGTTCATTAAACGGCCCACACTATCCTCGGGGTAGCCAAGCATGGCCAGGGTAATTTTTCTTTCTTCGGGGTCGAGTAGTTTAATTAAATCACGAATGGCTGCTTTTGGTAGTTCCTCCAAAAAGTCGGTTCTATCATCGGCAGGAAGTTCATTTAATAGCTCGGCGGTTTTAGAAGAAGGCAGTTCTTTGACAATGTCTTTTTGTTGGGCAATATCCAAAATTTTGAAAACGCTAGCCGCTCTATGAATGGCCATGTTGGCAATAATTTGGGCCTCATAATCGGGATATTCATTGATAAGCTCCGCCACATCGCTAATATTTTGATCGTCTAGAAACTCTTTGATTTCTAGCTTATCTTCCTTAGCAATGAGCTGTTCGAACTGTTCGTTGATATTTAATTGGTCGAGCTCCAAAGACATGGGCGCAATTTAGTCATCATTTGTGAATCGTCCATATTAAATGATATGAAAAGAGGCTGTATCTTCATATCTGACATTGATTTATATGATATTACCCATTTTAACCATTGCTCCATCTGATCAGCGCGGAAGAGGTGTATTTGCGACCGAAAGTATTGAGGTGGGTACCACTATAGAAATTTCACCGGTGCTGGTAGTAAATCCTACAGAACGAGTACAACTTGAAAAGACAATTTTGTATGATTACATTTTTGAGTGGGGCGATGATTTATTGTCGGCGTGTGTAGCACTTGGATATCTTTCTATTTATAATCATTCTTATACAGCCAACTGCGTGTACGAAATGGATTTTGATAACGCCACCATTTCTATAACTACGGTAAAGCCAGTAGCTGCAGGTGACGAATTATTTATAAATTATAATGCAGAGCCAGATAATACAAAGCCTATTTGGTTTGAGGCTTCTTAAAAATAGATCTATGAAAAAAAATATTTTTATTGTTGTTGCTTTTTTAGTGTTGAGTGCTAGCGTTTTTGCACAGCGAGATAGTGTGCTATCTGTTACAACAGCTTATATCACACCACTTAATACCGGTTTGCAATTAGCGGATGAAGAAGAGGAAGCGCAATTTGTAAAAGGAAATCCTGATTATTACAAATGGAAACAAGCGGGTAAGCAAATTCATTTTTTTGTAAAAATCAGAAAGGCTGGAGAATTGCGCGTTCAGTTACAGTTTTCTAATAAATGGGCACTGCCTATTCGTGTAAGTGTAGGCGCTACGGTTTTAAAAGCGGTGCTTCCGGCAACTAATAAATTTACAACCCTTACACTAGGCAAGGTTTTAATAGCTGATACAGGTTTTGTTCAAATCACTTTGTCGGTTCCAAAAAACACGGCGCGCATGCAGGCGTCTATTGCCGGTATTTTGCTTGGTGGAACTGCTGTTGAACAAATGCATTATAACCACAAGCCTAGGCGTAATGCGGCATCGGTGCATTTAAAATATCCGGTTGCTGATAGCGTTAAAACGGTTTCTTTTTACAATGAAATAACTGTCCCTGCTGGCTTTGATCCGATACACACTTATTATATGGCCTGCGGTTTTGCCCGTGGTTATTTTGGTATACAGGTGAATAGTGAAAAGGAAAGACGCGTGATATTTTCGGTGTGGGACGCTGGTAGTGAAGCCGTAGACCGTAATAAAGTAGGCGCCGAAAATAGAGTGCTATTACTTGCAAAAGGCGATAGTGTGATTACCAACGATTTTGGCAATGAAGGCACCGGTGGACATAGCCATTTGGTATATCCTTGGAAAACAGAAACAACGTATAAATTTTTAGTGACTGCATTAACAGACTCGGCTTCTCAAACCACTATTTACACGGGTTATTTTTATATCCCTGAAAAACAAAGATGGAAATTGATAGCGAGTTTTTCGGCACCAAAAGACGGAAAAAATTTGCGCGGCCTATATTCATTTAGTGAAAACTTTGTAGGCATTAATGGACAATTAGAAAGAAAAGCATTGTTTGGAAATCAGTGGATTCAAAACGGTGCCAATGGTCAGTGGCAGGAACTTACAGAAGCCCGTTTCTCTTATGATGTGACCGGAAAAATGGGTGACAGAATTGATTATGGTGCGGGTGTTACAGCGTCTGGTGCTTTTGAACTTTGGCATGGTGGTTTTAAAAACGCCACTGCAAATTATGGTCAAGCTTTTAATAGACCAGCTGGGCAAAATAAACCGGTGATTGATTTTACAAAAGATGCAGATTCTTTAAGTCAGGCGCAGCATGATATTGCGCAGATACATGCAGCAATCACCGCACGTGCTATTGATACAACAGGAACTGTAGGCGGTGTATATTATCAAATTTTAAAAGAAGGTACTGGCAGTTTTGTGCGCGTATCAGATACGGTAACTGTGCATTATAAAGGAACGCTATTAAAAGACGGTTCTATTTTTGATCAAACAAAAGAAAAGCCCGCTCGTTTTCCATTACAAAGGTTAATTAAAGGTTGGCAAATAGGGGTGCCCAAATGTAGGGAAGGGGGTACTATCAAAATTATCATTCCTTCAGGGATTGCTTACGGTATGCGCACTAGAAGTAAAGCCATTCCGCCTAATAGTGTGCTGGTTTTTGAAATAGAAGTGCTTAAAGCCGAACCTGCAAAGGGTAAATAAAGCGGTAGATAGAGCGTTAGCTGGAACGGAAGGTAAAGTGGAAGACGCTGCTCTGTTGAAGGGTTTGACGAATTTAATGCCCCAACATTAAAAATTATTTGCTTGCACCTGTAATTGACCTATTTTTGTACTCTAATGAAGCAATTTACACATAACCACCATCATCATTTCTTACCAAACGGGTAGGCTGTAGGTGTTTGTGTCATTATAAAACATTGAAGAGGCTTACCATTTGGTAAGCCTCTTTTATTTTAATCTATACATATGAAATTAAGGTTAGCGATTCAAAAAAGTGGAAGGTTACACGACGATTCTATCAAACTATTGAAAGAGTGTGGGATTGATGTTAGTAATGGTCTGAACAAGTTAAAGGCAGAAGCTTCTAATTTCCCGATCGAAGTTTATTTTTTGCGTGATGATGATATACCTCAATACGTAGAAGATGGCGTTGCGGATATTGGTATTGTTGGAGAAAATGTAGTGTATGAGAAAAACAAGCCATTGACGGTGCTTAACAAACTAGGTTTTGGAAAGTGTAGGCTCAGTGTTGCGGTGCGTAAATCTGAAAACTACACAGGTATTTCTTTTTTAGAAGGCAAAAAAGTGGCTACTAGTTACCCCGTTATTTTAACCAAGTATTTAAAGGATAAAGGCGTTAACGCCGAAGTACATGAAATTAGCGGTAGCGTAGAAATTGCGCCTAGCATAGGACTTGCAGATGCGATTTGTGATTTAGTAAGCAGTGGCTCTACTTTATTTTCGAATGGATTACAAGAAGCAGAAACTATTTTATCATCGGAAGCGGTGCTTGTGGCTACCAATAGTTTGGATGCAGGGAAAAAGCAAATTATTGACCGTTTGCTTTTTAGAATTGAATCTGTAAAAAAGGCGCGCAATACCAAGTATATTTTGTTAAATGCTCCAAACGATAAGTTATCTGAAATCATAGCGCTCCTCCCTGGTATGAAAAGCCCTACCGTATTGCCTTTGGCGGAACCTGGCTGGAGTAGTGTGCATAGTGTTCTCAATGAAAATGATTTCTGGGAAATTATTGAGCAGTTAAAAGCTGCTGGTGCACAAGGAATTTTAGTGGTACCGATCGAAAAAATGGTAATATAAATTTATTGTATGAAAATAATTGAAAACCCTTTACAAGAATCGCTTCAGGAAATACTGCAAAGGCCTGCCATGGATCATGCGGCATTATATGCAGTGGTGCAGGCTGTTTTGGATGGGGTAAAAAAAGAAGGTGATAAAGCGGTGGCTGCTTATACGCAACAGTTTGATGGGGTTACTATTGATGATGCAACCGTTTCTGAAGCAGAAATAAATGAAGCTGCATTAGCGTTGTCACCTGCATTAAAAGAAGCGATACAACTAGCTGCAAAAAATATTAGGTGTTTCCATGAAGCGCAAGTAGCGGAGTCCGTAAAAATAGAAACCATGCCAGGCGTAAGTTGCTGGCGTAAAAGTGTAGGGATTGATAAAGTGGGGCTTTATATACCAGGCGGATCGGCGCCATTATTTAGTACGGTTTTAATGCTTGGAATACCGGCTGTTATCGCAGGTTGTAAAGAAATTATTTTGTGTACACCTCCTGCGGCAAATGGTAAAGTACACCCTGCAATTTTATATGCAGCTAAGGTGGTAGGTATTACTCGAATATTTAAAATAGGCGGTGTGCAGGCTGTTGCAGCAATGGCATACGGCACCGAAACAGTACCGCAGGTGTATAAAATTTTTGGTCCGGGTAATCAGTACGTAACGGCTGCAAAACAATTGGTGCAGCAATCGGCTGTAGCAATTGATATGCCTGCTGGCCCCAGCGAGGTTTGTGTGTTAGCCGATGAAACTTGTAATCCTGCATTTGTGGCTTCCGATTTATTATCGCAAGCAGAGCACGGACCAGATAGTCAGGTATTACTTGTTAGCACCAGCAAAAAAGTGGTCGCGGAAGTAAAGGAAGCTATAGTAGCACAATTAGCGCTGCTACCGCGAAAAGAAATTGCACAAAAAGCACTAGATAACAGCACAGCAATTGTAGTGGATGATATGGAGCGTGCTATTTTTATAGTAAATAGTTATGCGGCAGAGCATTTGATACTCGCTTGTAACAATGACGAAGTGGTTTCAGAAAAAATTACCAATGCGGGATCTGTATTTTTAGGAAATTACAGTCCAGAATCGGTGGGGGATTACGCGAGTGGCACCAATCATACACTTCCAACAAGTGGTTATGCAAGAGCGTATAGTGGTGTGAGTGTAGATAGCTTTGTAAAAAAGATGACCTTTCAAAAATTAACACCCGCAGGACTAAAAGCCATTGGAGCAGCTGTAGAAACGATGGCGGCGGCAGAAGGGTTATACGCACATAAAAATGCAATCACCATCCGTTTACAATCATTATAAAAACTAGAAAGTATAAATACACTAACATGTTTGACGTACAAAAATTAGTTAGAGACAATATTAAAAACCTGGCACCATATTCATCGGCAAGGGATGAATTTAGTGGAACTGCTAAGGTATTTTTAGACGCCAACGAAAATAGTTTTGGCTCACCGCTAACAAGGTGGTACAACCGCTATCCAGACCCGCATCAAGTGTCTATTAAAAAGGCTTTATCTACTATAAAATCAGTTCCTACGGAGCAAATATTTATTGGTAACGGTAGTGATGAATGTATTGACCTATTATTTAGAAGTTTTTGTGAGCCAGGTAAGGACAATATAATTATTTGTCCGCCAACATACGGCATGTATGAAGTATCTGCGAATATTAATAATATTCAAATTAAAAAAGCGCCCTTACTTCCTGATTTTCAGTTGGATCTTATCCATCTCGAAAATTTAATTGACCCCAACACAAAAATTATTTGGATTTGCTCACCTAATAATCCTACGGGTAATTCTATGGAGCGTGCATCCATAGAAATGGTGCTCAATAATTTTAATGGTCTTGTGGTCATTGACGAAGCCTATATTAATTTTTCGAAGCAAAAATCTTTTATTCAGGAATTAGCAGATTATCCAAACCTCGTGGTGTTGCAAACCTTAAGTAAAGCTTGGGGACTAGCTGGATTAAGACTTGGTATGGCATTTGCTTCTGAAGCAATCATTTCTATTTTAGACAAAGTAAAACCTCCTTATAATATCAATACGGCTACCCAAGAACTAGTGCTTAAGGCATTAGAAGAAGTAGGGCAGGTGAACGATATGATTAAAATAATTGTGGACATGCGGGAGGCGCTAGCGAATGTGTTTAGACAAATGCCAACCGTAGAAATAGTATATCCTTCTGATGCTAATTTTTTACTCATTAAAATAGCAGAGGCTAGGGCCGTGTATGACTTTTTATTAACCCAGCAAATAGTGGTAAGAGACCGCAGTAACGTTGAACTTTGTGAAAACTGCCTCAGAATTACCATTGGTACCGAAAAAGAAAACACTTTGTTAGTAGACGCTATGCAGGCCTGGTATAACAGGTAAACAAAATGGCCATTACGTTTAAATAATAATTATATTAGGGTTCTATTTATACAACAATTAATACACTATGAAAAAAGTTACTCAAATTTTGGTTTTCTCAAGCTTATTTATTTTGGTACTGCTTGCATCTACTAGCACATTTGCCCAAAAAATTAAGCCCGATGCAGACAATGCAGGCTTAACATTACCGGCTGGATTTGCTGCACTAAAAGTGGCAGACAATGTAGGACGTACAAGACATATTGCGGTAAACAAGCAAGGTGCTATTTATGCAAAACTTGAAAGACTGGATAATGGAAAAGGGATAGCTGTTTTAAAAGATACCGATGGTGATGGACGTGTAGAAACTAAAACAACATTTGCTAATTATATTGGTACGGGTATCGCTATCAAAGGCAATTATTTATATGCCAGTTCTAATAAAGAAGTATTTAAATATGCGTTAAATGCTAATGGCGATATTGTAGATGAAAATGCAGCTGCAACGCTTGTAACTGGACTTGTGGATAAAGGTCAGCACAATTCAAAATCACTTACCCTAGACAATGCGGGCAATATTTATGTGAATGTTGGTGCGCCATCCAATTCATGTCAAGAAAAAGACCGTACCAAAGGTTCTATGGGTATGATGCCTTGTCCAATTCTAGATTCGGCTGGTGGTATCTGGCAGTTTAAAGTGGATCAGTTAAATCAAACGTATGCAACAGGCGTTCGTTATGCAACAGGACTTAGAAATGTGGTAGGTCTTGATTGGAACAACGAGCTCAATCAGTTATTTGTAACGCAGCACGGTAGAGATATGCTCAACAATTTATATCCTGACATGTACGATACCACCGTTAGTGCCGAGCTTCCTTCAGAAACGATGTATGCGATTAATAAAGGAGACAATGCAGGTTGGCCTTATATTTATTACGATCATTTTAAAGGTAAACAAATGATGGCGCCAGAATATGGTGGAGATGGTAAAAAAACAGTAGACGATAAATATATTAATCCGGCTATGGCGTTTCCTGCGCATATGGCGCCAAACGGTTTACTTTTTTATACCGGCAATCAATTTCCTGCTCGTTACAAGAATGGCGCATTTATTGCGTTTCATGGCTCATGGAATAGATCTCCACTTCCACAAGAAGGCTACTATGTTGTTTTTGTGCCTTACGAAAATGGCAAGCCAACGGGTAAATGGGAAGTATTTGCAGATGGATTTTCTGGAAAAACAGTGGTTAAAAATCCGCGTGATGCACAGCACCGCCCTTGTGGTTTAGCAGAAGGGCCTGATGGATCTTTGTATGTATCAGACGACGTAAAAGGAACGATTTATAGAATCATGTATCAAAAATAAGTAAGCATGCAGCGTATTTTTATAGTGCTTGTTGTAGTGATAGCAACTTTTGTATCGGCTACTGCACAAACTAATAATAAGTTAGTAGCAGCAAGTGTAGCGCGTGGTAAAACAATATATCTACAAAGATGTATGGTTTGTCATCAAGCAGATGGGGGTGGCGTTCCAAAGCTAAATGCTCCACTAGATGCTTCAAGCACGGTTAATGGATCCGACATTTCAAAACTTGTAAAATATATTGTAAAAGGCTTAAACGACCGTATCGAAATTGATGGCGAATTTTATGCGAATGCAATGCCTGCAGCCAACGATTTAAAAGACCAACAAATTGCAGACGTGTTAACATTTATTAGAAACAATTGGTCTAATAAAGCAGGCCCTATTACACTTACACAGGTCAAGCAAATAAGAAGTAAATTAAAATAGAGATTTAAACAAGCGGTATGAAGCGGATATTATTTATTGATAGAGATGGTGTGATTTTACAAGAACCGCCGCAAGATTTTCAGGTAGATAGCACAGATAAAACAAGCTTTGTACCAGGCGCTATTGTTGGACTCTCTAATATTGCCGCGTCACTAGATTATTATAAAGTAATGGTGACAAACCAGGATGGACTAGGTACACCTAGCTATCCAGCAGATACTTTTTATCCCTATCAAAATTTAATGCTTCGTACACTTGAAGGCGAAGGCTTTGCCTTTGATGAAGTGATCATTGATACAACCTTTGCACACGAAAATGCGCCTACGCGTAAGCCGGGCACGGGTTTACTTACGCATTTGATTAATAATCCGGCTTACGATTTGAGCAGCTCATACGTCATTGGCGACCGCTACACCGATATGCAACTAGCAAAAAACCTAGGTTGTAAAGCCATCTATTTTAAAAGTCCTTTGCACCCGCTTACACCGGAGCAGGATGCTGAACTCCGCAGCACCATTGCGCTTGAAACAAGTAATTGGGAAGACGTTTATAGTTTTTTAAAACTAGGTTTACGAAAAGTGAGCCATGCCCGAAACACCAACGAAACAAAAATACAAGTAGAACTAAACCTTTCAGGATCCGGCATCGCAGCTATACATACAGGCCTTGGTTTTTTTGATCATATGCTAGAGCAAATTGCACGACATGGAAATATTGACCTAGCCATCACCACTAAAGGGGATTTACACATTGATGAGCATCACACAATTGAAGATACTGGACTAGCGCTTGGCGAAGCGTTTGCTTTGGCGCTGGCCGACAAGCGCGGGATGGAGCGTTATGGTTTTGCTTTACCTATGGATGAAGCAGAAGCAAAAGTACTTATTGATTTTGGCGGCAGAAACTGGCTTGTATGGGACGCTAGTTTTAAAAGAGAGAAAATAGGAGAGATGCCTACCGAAATGTTTTTCCATTTCTTTAAATCTTTTTCGGATGCAGCAAAATGTAATTTAAACATTAGTTGTGCTGGTGATAACGAGCATCATAAAATAGAAGCTATTTTTAAAGCATTTGCAAAATCTATTAAAATGGCCGTTAAGCGTGATCCTTTCTCCAATCACTTACCTTCTACAAAAGGGGTATTGTAGTCTAGGCGTGTTTTAGGTTTACTGTAAAATGCTCGTATTGTTGATTTTGTCTAAAATCTTATGGGCCACTTCCATGGCTAAATAACCATCAATTTCACTTACAACTGTAGGTTTGTTGTTTACAATGGCGTCAACAAATGATTCAAGTTCTAATTTAATCGCATTAAGTGGTTCGATGCTAGGATTGGCAATAGCAATGTTTTTTTTGCCATTAGGGGTATCAATATCAAAAGAAAATACATCTATATCTTCTGGTTGTTTTAACTTAATGATTTCTGTTTTCTTTTCTAATAAATCAATACCAATGTAAGCGTCTTTTTGAAACAGTCTTACTTTGCGCATTTTTTTCATCGAAATTCTACTGCTCGTTAAGTTGGCAACACAACCATTATTGAATTCAATTCTAACATTGGCAATATCCGGCGTATCGGTCATAACGGCTACACCACTTGCTGATATTGATTTTACATCCGATTTTACAAGGCTTAAAATAATATCAATATCATGAATCATTAAATCTAAAATCACGCTTACCTCGGTACCTCTTGGATTGAATTGTGCGAGTCTGTGCACTTCAATAAACATTGGGTTGAGGTTTAATTCTTTTAGTGCTAAATAAGCAGGGTTAAAACGTTCTACATGACCCACTTGCATTTTCACACCTGCTTCTCTAACCATGTTCACTAAATCTTTACCTTCTTGTAAAGTATGGGCTAGCGGTTTTTCTACAAATACATGCTTGCCTTTTCGGATAGCCATCATGCATACTTCGTAATGTAGGTCGGTGGGTGTGATTACGTCAATGATATCACAAGCTTCAATTAACTTTTCTTCATCAGAAAATCTTTTGAGGCCATGTGTATTAATAACTTCATTGGCATTGTCATTATTTGGATCAAAAAAGCCAACAATTTTTACGCCCTCAATTTCTTTCCAATTGCTGATATGAAATTTTCCTAAATGACCTACGCCAAAAATCCCTACTTTAAGCATCTGTGATTATTTGGCGTAAAGGTAGGCAAACGAGGTCCTTTAACTGCCGGGGCATCGCTTATGTGGATATTTTACCTTTTTTTCTTAGCTGGAGCCTTTTTAGCTGGTGCTTTCTTCTTGGTAGTGTCGGCCTTTTTTTTGGTTGACTTACTGCTTTTCTTGACCGGTTTTTTCTTTTTGCTACTGAATGCTTTGCCTTTTTTAGACTTCTTAGATTTGCTAAATGTCTTTTTTTCTACAACATCATTTAGGGGCGAAGTAGTTGGATACGTATTCGATTTCAAGTCATTTTTATCAAAAATGACGGTTTCAGATTTAAGTTGTTGAGTTGATATATCAATTAAAAGTTGAGGGTCAATTGCAATGCCTTTATACCTGGTTTCAAAATGTAAATGAGGCCCTGTTGAGTGTCCGGTAGAACCACCTAAGCCAATTAATTCGCCACTTTTTACAAATTGATTTTCTGAAACTTTGATACTGTTTAAATGTCCATATAAAGTTTCTAGTCCATTGTTATGTCTTATGACAATACAATTGCCATAACCTCCTGAATTTGATTTTGCATAGCGAACGATACCATCAAATGCTGCTACAACGGTATCTCCAAAATTCAGGCTTAGGTCCAGGCCTTGGTGTTGTTTCCCCCATCTGTAACCAAATACCGAATTCATTCTACCATACCATGTTAATGTAAACTTTTCGTCATTTTTAAGTAGGTCAAATACAATTTCTTCAGTAGTGTCGGTCAGTGTTTTTTGTGAAAATAAAATAGAGTTAGACCAATCGCTGGTATAAATAGGATCATTGGAAAGTAAATAATCTGACAAATAAAATGAACTATCTTTTGGAATTCCTGGATTTGTAGCCCATGTTTTTTTTGTTAAGTAAATAGATCTCTGAATGGGTCTTTTATATTTTGCTGTGGTTTTTTTTCTGCTCTTCGAAGCACTTCTCTTTTTGACTTGAGTTTTACTTTTACTAGTCTTCTTTTTTTTCTGCGAAAAACCATTTTGCGTTGTAAGGCAAAGTGCAACACATAATGTTGCAGCGAGTATACTTTTATTTAAGATTGATATTAAACGCATTATTTAATTTATAATTAAATACAAAAGGCACAAGATACTGAAATCAACTAAAAAGTTAGTTAAGAAGGCTCTAAAATTACGGAGGCCGCCTTCAGCGGCCTCCGTAGGACAAAATTTCTCAAACTACTGCTATCTTATTGATACCTAATGAGGGTTACATTTCCTTGTCTTATTACCGGCTTGTTGTTGTAGTCAAACCCTTGTATAATCCAAGTATATGTTTCCATAGGTTGATTTACGCCATTTGAAGTTCCATCCCAATATTTACTCATATCAGATGTTGAAAATACCTCGTGACCAAATCGGTCATAAATTTTGAAGTATTTAATAGCTGTAACACCAACATAAATTGGTTTGAAAATAGTATTATCTCTATTGTTACTTGCAGGTGTAAATGCCCTTGGTAAGAAAATGTCTGTTCCTGGGAATCCCCAAATTTCTTGCCTATCATTGATGGTACATCCCGCCGAGTCTATAATTGTAATCTTATAGATTGTTTTTGGATGTTGCACATTTATAGTAACACATCTGCTACTAATTGGATTAATGTCAGTGCTTGGAGACCATGTGTATTTATCACCACCTGGAAGTGCGCACAAGCTCTGTGCCACATTATACTGTAAGTATTTAATGGCGTATACCGAGTCTCTTCTTCTATCAATAATTTTAAGTGGCACCGTAATTGAATCTTGTAAGGAAGGACAAAGGTTACCGCTTACGACTAACTGAACAGGGAACGTGCCAGTGCGTTTATAAATATGTACTGGATTTATTGAACTGCTAAATGAGTTGTCTCCAAAATTCCATTTCCAAGATCCTAATCTATCTGCATAGCCAGCTACACTTGAATCTCTGAAGAAAATAGGGGTTTCAACACAATAGTTTTCGATACCAAATTTAGCCTTAGGATATCCAATAACCGTTACAGAATCTACGTAGGTAGAAGTCATACAAGAGCTATCGGCTCTAACTGTTAATCGAACACCAAATGTTCCAGCAAATTTAAATCGATGGGTTGGACTAGCGGTGTAATTAAGCGGAATACCATCCCCAAAATCCCAAGTGTAAGAGATAAACTTGGTACTTCCATATCCAAGCGTTGATGTATTTACAAATGGAATTGAGTCTGTCAAACAAATTTGTTTTGGCATTACAAATGCAGCTTTTGGTGCGCCATAAACAATCAATTGTTTGATAAGTGGAAGTGAGGTACAACCTTCATTATTGGTAACGGTAAGTGTTATAAAATATTTACCAGGTTTTCTAAACACATGTGTTGGATTTTGAAGGGTTGAACTATTTCCGTCTCCAAAATTCCAATTCCAATTTCTGATTGTTGTTGGTGCATACGTAGAAGATAAGTCTGTAAACTTAACTTGTATGGTATCTATACAACTTAAGCTATCACTCATATTAAAGGATGCGATAGGTGCATCAATAAGTAATGGATAGGTAACTGAATCTTTTAAATTCGGACAAGCAAGTCCACTTACAAGTAATTTAACATTGTAGGTTCTTAAACTGCTAAATCTTTGCGTTGGACTTGGTTGGCTGCTAAAGCTTCCATTGTCAAAAGTCCATTTCCAAGTACCTAGTGTATCTGCAAAACCAATTTTTGAAGTATCGATAAAGTTTACAGGGCTGTTCACACAATTAAATTGATGTCTAAAACCTGCTATAGGGAAACCTGCAACTGTAATGGTATCATATACTGTAGAAGTCGTACAAGAGCTGTCTGCCTTTACTTTAAGCGATACAATAAAAATGCCTGGTTTTGTGAATACGTGACTAGGGTTAGCATTTGTATTTATACTTGAGCCATCACCAAAGTTCCATTCCGAAGCAAAGTTTGAAGTTCCATGACCTAAAACGGTATTATTTATAAATCGGATGGTGTCAGTTTGACAAACCTTTTTAGGCATTGTAAATCTTGCTCTAGGGGAACCATATACCACCAGTCTTTTTCTAGTTGGTAATGATGAGCAGCCTTCGTTATTCGTTATCACTAACGATATTGTGTAAGTGCCTGGTTTATTATAAAAATGAGATGGGTTTTGGCTATTTGAAGTAATACCATCTCCAAAATCCCATGACCAACCAGTAATTGTTTCAGGTGTTCTAGGAATCGATTGATCTTTAAATCTAATGGTTACAGAGTCGATGCAACTAGTTGTATCGCTCATGCTAAACACTGCAGTAGGAAGTGCTTTTGCATCTAATTGAACAATAGCAGAGTCTACGCAACCGTTAACGGTTGTTGCTAATTGTTTAATATAATAACTCACTAAATTTCCCGTAATATTTGGTGGCACCAGTACTTTAGGACTTGTTGCTGTTGCAGAAGGGAAGAACAAGAGCGGGTTACCAGTAGGGGTCGTGTAAGACCATACTTTGGCAGTAGGAACATTGCTTGTTTGATCTGTTAATTGCAATGTAATTTCACCGCAAACAAGTGTATTGCTTATTGCAAACTTAACATTTGGCCTTCTGTATAATGAAATATTTGTTGTTGTGTCTGCCTTACAGCCATTGATGGACGTAGCCGTTAATTTGACTGCATAAATGGTATCAATATTGCCAGGGTTATCTCCAAATTGGAGCTGGAATCTTTTATTGGTACTTGTTGGCAATACTTGTAAACCAGATGGTTTATTAAGGGTCAAATTTGTAACAGACCATGCAGTATTGTAAACATTATTTTTTGCTACGACACTCTCCGTTACAAAGTTTTTAAATCCAACTGGATTTCCGCATATTTCTTTGGTTGTAACAGTAAAGTTTGCAGCAGGTGCTGGATAGATTGTTATCTTTTTAGTAACGCTATCATTACAGCCTGTACCAGTAAAGGTTGTAACAAGTTTCACATACAAGATGGAGTCCGATACATTTGAATTATTCCTAAATATGAATGTGGGACTATTCAAATTTGTGACTTTACTATCATTGACATACCAATCGTAAATTAACCCAGCCGTTTGATTGTTATTACCATAGTAGCTAGTATTTGTAAATGCTAGTGGTAGGTTTGAGCAAATAGTAGAATCGGCAGTTACATTTGCTTTTACGCTATTTGGCCTAGTAATTACTTGTCTTGAGAAAATATCTTGTGAACATCCCCATTTGCTATAGGCAATGAGTTGAAGTGTTACTGTATCACTTTCATTTTGTATAACATAATCTGGCGCTAGTACTGAGCTGTCATAGTTTGCAAGTAAGAATCCAAACCTGTCATATATACGCCACTCGTATCTCCAAATATCATTGGCTTCAGGGAAATCTTGTACTTTAATATGGTCTCTAATTCTAAATGGAGCACATCCTAAAGTATCTGTATTGAAGAAGGCCTTAGCATTTGGATGAACTGTAATTTGCTGAATTGCCGTTGTGTCTAAACATCCTTGAGGGTTGCTTACAAATAATCTAACTGTGTACACACTGTCTTTTACACCTGTATTTGTAAATGTGTAGGTTAAATTTTGTGCACTGGTATTTAATCTGACAATATTGTCTTTTCTCACTTCCCAGCGTGATGTAATGGCATTAATGCCCAATCCATTTTTAGGGTCAGAGGTGTTTCTAAATGTTTTGGTCCAAGGCCCACAACTATCAATTTTTCCTACAATAAATGAAGCAGTTGGTTTAGGGTGAATGGTAATAAATTTATTTAAAGAGTCGATACAATCACCATATCCTTTCACAGTAACGGATTGCTTAACCTTATAAGCAATTGAATTTGCCGTATTGTTAATCGGGAATATGATGTAAGGATTATTCGCATTTGCGTTAAATAATGATAAGCCGCCGGTTGGTAAAATTGTCCACTGCCTGTTTAAAGAATCGTTCGGGAAATTAATTGTATTGTCAGTTGGATTAACAATATAAACACCGCAGCCTTCAACTGGTATGGTAAAGTCTACATTAGGTCTTCTTCGAATCTTTATTGATTTTGAAAGTGTATCAATACAGCCGTTTACCGTGTAGATCATCATATTGATATTGTAACTAGTATCTACAGTACCTTTTGCGTCCTTAAACTTAAAGTTAGGTTTTGCAGCTATAAATGGAGCAGTGGTAGAATCAATTATGATTGCTCTTGCTGTGTCATATAGATTGTTGTATGTCACCGACCACTTGTATTGTGGAACAGTTCCATTTTTAAACAACGAGCTGTTATTGATACTAGAATTTACACCATTAATTGTGGTACAAACTTCATCGGCTTTATCGATGGTAAATATCGCTTTTGGTTTTGGATACACGATTAAATTGCCAACACTACTACTGTCTTTACAATTATTAATTGTTTCAGATATTACTAGTTTAATTGTATAAATCGAATCTCTCGTGTTGCTATTATTAATTAAGTTAAATGTGCCTGGCACCTGCGCATTACTTAGTAATGAGCCATTTGCATACCATGTATAACGTAAGGTACTTGTAGTTCTATTAGGCCCAATGTAGCTTGTATTAACAGCTTGTGTACTCAACATGGCACAGCTATTTTGTGGCGCTACTGTAAAGTTTACAATTGGATTTTGATAGGTGTATACAATTCTGTTTACAGAGTCTGGTCTACAACCATATAGGCTATTTACTTTTAGTGCAATGAGTAAAGTATCATCTGCATTTGTTAGCGTATAATTTGGTGGTGTTGGACTTACTGTATTGGATAAAATGTTTCCACGCTTATCTCTAATAGTCCATTTATACGATGAAAATAAATTAATGGTTGGATCCGGCGAAGGATCTGTTTTATTGACAACATTTAAGGAGTTAATCGCATTAAATGGTGCACATGCAGCAACTGTCCCGATAGTTAAATCTATTCTTGCATCTGGATGAACCGTAATTGTGTCTCTATAGGTATTTAAACAACCATTTGGAGATTTAGCGGTAAGTGTAATAGGGTATAAGCTATCTCTGATACCTGTATTTGTAAAGGTATAATTTACCTGTGTGGTATAGTTGGTGTTGATTAAACTATACACTGGAACTGCGCCGCCATTTCTTAAAATATCAATTCCCCAGGTAAAAGTACCATTGGTTAATGGATTACTATTTACAGATGAGTTATTGATAAGTCTTCTGGTTGTAGGTCCGCAATCGGCTCTGAGTCCGTCTATACTAAAATTAGCAATTGGTAATGGATCGATGGTTACAGAAATAC
Source organism: Chitinophagaceae bacterium (assembly GCA_947459295.1). Taxonomy (GTDB): domain Bacteria; phylum Bacteroidota; class Bacteroidia; order Chitinophagales; family Chitinophagaceae; genus Sediminibacterium. The sequence goes on along the minus strand of CANHCY010000012.1, from coordinate 24,773 downwards.
TTTGTTGATTGGTACAACCATTTGCTGTAAGGGTATATAAATAATTAACAACAATCGGATTTGGTGATGTATTAATAAGTGTTTCACTGATAGCACCAGTTCCGGTTGTCGCTGGATTAGATATACCTGCAATGTTTGCTCTTGTCCAAGCATAGGTTGTTCCAGTTGTTGCACTGGTTGGATTATAATAGAATGGTGTTCCACTACATTGCGCAGGAAGGGTTAGTAAACTTGTTAATTGTGGAGTTGGATTTACAATAACATTTACAGTTTGTGTATTTGTACAACCATAAGAGGTTAATGTAAATGTATAAGGTACAGTAATTCGGTTAGGTGTCGTGTTAATGAGTGTTTCATTAATCACGCCTGTTCCAGTACCTGCTGTATTACTGATACCTGCTACTGTATTTCTTGTCCAAACCCAGCTTACACCGTCTGTTGGACTGATAGGGTTGTAGCTAAAGTTGGTTGCATTACAAATTGCAGGTGGTGTAAGTGTAGAAGTTAAAATTGGCTTAGGACTTACCGTAATTTCTACATTAAATGGAGGGCCTACACATCTTCCAGCTGTTCCAGCCGTTGGCGTTACGATGTATGTTAAAAGCCCTTGCGAATTACTATTGTTAGTGAGTAGTTGTGAAATATTTGATACAGAACTTAACTGTGCTGTTCCACCAGAAATAGCACCTAATGGATTACTTGTTGGAGCAGTATTCCAGGTGTAGGTTGTACTTGCTGGCACAATTAAATTGCCGCCATTTAATGGCGTAATCATAAATGTTGCGTTACTACAAATTGTTTGTGTTTGTGTTGTAATTACAGGTCTTGGATTAACGGTTACTGTTACTAAAAATGTTGCGCCGATACAATTACCTGTTGCGCCAGATGTTGGTCTAACGGTGTAGGTAATTTGTTGTGCAACATTGGTATTATTAACCAGCGTTTGACTAATTGCTGATTGGCCAATAGTTATATTTGATTGTCCTGTAATGTTATTGTTGTCTGTACTTACAAACCAAGTGTAGGTAGTGCCTGATGGTATGATTGTTGAACCACTGTTGGTTAATGCAACATTAAAGGCACTACCACTACAAATTTCTCTTGTTTGATTTCCAATAACTGGTTTCGCATTCACAGATACTACTACATTAAACGGACTTCCAATACAATTGCCTGCAGCACCTGATCTTGGAAAAACATTATAGGTTAATGTTGCGGCTGTATTGGTTGTATTGGTTAATTGCTGGCTTATAAGATTGGCGGCTGTTGTTTGTGTTGCCCATCCTGTTACTGCCCCAGCCGGATTACTTGTTGGAGCAGTATTCCAAGTGTAGGTTGTATTGTTTGGTACAATACCGTCAGCACTATTTACTGGGGTAACTGTAAATGTTTCCTCACTACAAATAGTTCTTGCTTGCGCCGCAATTTCAGGTTTTGGATTGACTGTTATAACTACTGTAAAGTTTGCACCTGTACAGCTACCAGCAATAGGTGTTACCGTATACGAAATTGTAGCAGGGGCATTGGTTATATTATTAAGTGATTGACCTACCGAAGTTGTTGCTACCAATTGTGCGCTTTGTCCAGTAATTGATCCTACTGGGTTGTCTACTGGATTAGCCCAAGTATACCTTGTTGTTGAAGGTACAATGCCATCTGTAATATTTACAGGAGTGATGTTAAATGGAGTGCCACTACATACAGTTTGTGCTTGTGCTGCTGTGATTGAAGGTTGCGGATTCACAAGTACAGTTACTGTGAATCTATCACCAGGGCATGCCCCCGCTTCACCAGATACTGGCAAAACTCTATAAGATACCGTTTGTGGAATGTTGGATGTATTAACTAATGTTTGGCTAATATTAATAGCCCCTGTTGTGACATTAGATTCACCAGTTACGTTTGGATTGTCTATAACTTCCCAAGTATAAGTAGTATTTGCCGGAACAATTCCGTTGGTACCATTAGTAGGAGTAAGTGTAAATGTTTCACTACTACAAATGGTAGCAGACATCGACGTTATGGCTGGTTTAGGATTTACATTAACAATTAACTGATAGCTTAATCCTGAACATCCACTAGCCGCAGGTATCACATTGTAAGTAAGTGTAGCTGGAGCATTGGTGTTATTGGTAAGTAATTGTCTTACTAGTGTTTGTGGGGATGTTTGTGCAGAGCCACCTGAAACCGCACCAATTGGATTGCTAGTTGGAGTAGTATTCCAAGTGAAAGTTGTTCCTGCTGGAATAATATTACCGTTACCATTGGTTGGTAAATTGGTAAAATTATTACCACTACATATTGATTCTGATTGTGGTGTTACAGATGGTTTTGGTTTTACTGTAACATTTACAGTAAAAGGCAGTCCAACGCAATTACCTTGAGCACCAGAAGTAGGTGTAACGGTATATGCAACTAGTTGATCTGTATTTGTATTATTGGTAAGTGTTTGCGTAATTGGAGATGTTGCAACATTTACATTTGATGCACCAGTTACGTTACTGTTTTGTGAAACAGTCCAAGTGTAAGTTGTAGCATTTGGTAAAATATTTCCGCCTCCATTTGATAATGGAACGCTAAATGCTGAGCCACTGCAGCTAGATACATTTTGCGTATTTATAAATGGTTTAGCAAAAATGGTTGCTGTTGCAGAAAACGGCGTACTTGAACATCCATCTGAATTTGCGGTAACATTGTATGTTGCTGTTTGTGAAGTGTTAGATGGATTTACCAAAGTTCCCCCCACACTATTCTGAGCAGATCCTGTGGTACCCCCCGTTAAACCACCTGTTACAGTTGGAACTGATGACCAAGTGTAGGTTGTACCTGTTGGAATAACATCTGAGTCGGCACCATCTAATAATGTAAAAGTGAAACCATCATTACTACATGCGGTAGTTGTTTTTGTAGCAATAATTGCTTTTGGTTTAATGGTTGCAATAACAGTAAAGTCGTCCCCAGTACAAATTGTGCTTCCTGGCACTGTAGGTCTTACAGTATAAGTTGCAGTTTGATTAACGCTTGTTGGGTTACTTAAATTACCTGATACACTTGTTGCAGCATTTCCTGCAGCACCACCCGTCATAAAACCAGTAACATTTGGGGCAGACCATGTGTATGTAATACCATTTGGTACAATGTCACTATTAACGCCATTTGTAATTAATGTCGTAAATAATTGATTACTACAAGCGGTTACGGTTTTTGCACTGATTGATGGTTTAGGGTTTACAGTTACTGTAATTGTGAAAGACGTACCTGGACAGTTTCCAACATCTCCAGAAACTGGCGTAACTGTGTATACAACTGTTTGAACTAAATGACTATTATTGGTTAGTGTTTGGCTAATAGTGGTTCCAGTGGTGTTTCCATTTGATTGGCCTGAAACATTTGCGTTGTTTTGAACAGTCCAGCTATAGGTTGTGTTGGCAGGAACAATTTCTGATCCTGCATTTTCAGGTCTAATACTAAATGCAGTTCCACTACATATTGTTTGTGTTTTATTTGCTATTACAGGTCTAGCATTTACGTTCACCACAATTGTGAAATTGCTTCCTATACAAGGTCCTACAGGTGAAGTAGGTGTAATAGTATAGGTTGCTGTTTTTTGGGTATTATTTGGATTTGTTAAGTTGCCAATAAATTTAGTTTGTGAATTAGCTGTAGCGCCGCCGGTAATACCACCAGTTACTAATGGAGCTAACCAAGCGTATGTAGTGTTGGTAGGAATAATATTTCCGTTAGTACCATGCACAGGTTGAAATTCAAATGCAGTTCCACTACACGCATTTAAATCAGCAACTGTGATACTAGCTCTAGGGTTAATAGTAACGGTATAAGTAAATGTTGCACCATCACAACTTCCTGTTCTTGGTGTAACAGTGTAGGTTGCTGTTTGTGGAACATTGGTAGGATTTACAAGCGTTCCATTTAACGTTGTTTCGGCAGATCCAGGGGCGCCACCAGTGATGCCTCCGGTTACACTTGGCGCATTCCAGCTAAATGTTGTATTTGCTGGAACAGTAATACCGCCTCCTGTTAAAAGTTGTCTAGAAAATGTAAAGCCGCTACAATAGGTGTCTACTTGGTCATTAATAATTGCAACAGGATTTATTGTAACAGATCCGGAAGCAGTACTAGCTTTTATACATCCATTTGAATTGGTTACTATAACATAATAATAAAGTGTGCCTACTGAAGTGGATACCGGTGTATATGAATTTGTAGTTGAAGATGTTGTATTGGTTGCAACAGTTGTCCAAACCGGTGAACCGCTCAAGCTACTTGTACGGTACCATGTGTAATTACTAATGCTTCCACTACCTGGGCTTGCACTCACTGTTAAATTTGTGGTTGGTGTATTTAAACAAGCTGTTTGATTACTGGTTGAAGGTTGTACACTAATGCTTGGCAAATCATTTACTGTAAATGGTGCAGAAATAGCACTTGTAATTTGACATCCATTTGTATTGTAAACAATCACATAGTAATATAAAATCCCTGGGCTAGAGGATAATGGTGTATAGCTATTTGTTAATGCATTTGTTGAGTTGGTTGCAACAAGTGTACCACCTGTTGTACTATTAGTTGTATTGCTATACCATTCATATTTCAATATAGATCCACTACCTGCTGTTGCAGTTACAGATAAGGCTGTAAATGTTTCGTTTAAACATTTTGTTTGTATGTTTTGTGATGGTTGACTTGAAATTGTAGGTAATGGGTTAACGTTTATTGCACCAGATACAATTGTTGTAGTAGTACAATTAAATGAATTATTAATTACTGCAAAATAATATTTAGTACCTGCAAGATTTGTTGGCGGTGTGTAAGTACTAGTATTGGCTCCCGTAATAAGCGATGCACCTGATGTACTGTTTGTTGTATTGGTATACCATTGATATCCTGTTGCAGAGATTGTTCCAGTAGCAGTTGATGCTGTAACACTTAAATTACTTGGGGTAGCGTTCAAACAAAGTGTTTGTGTGCCAAGGGCAAACGCATTGATAACTGGCAAATCATTTACGACTATTGCGACAGCATTTGACGATAGTAAGCTACATCCGGCTGCACCTCCACCATTATTGATAACTACATAATAATAGGTTGTACCAACTGTTGAAGTTGAAGGCGTGTAAGTAGCACTTGTGGCGCCTGTTAAAAGAGTGCCGCCGGAATTGCTATTTGTAGTATTGCTATACCACTGATAGTTTGGCGTACCTAATCCGCCAGCAGTTGCAGTTACACTTAAAGCAGTTGCACTTATATTTTGACAATAAGTAGCGCCTGTGGGTTGAGTTGTTATAACTGGTGCTGCATATACATTTATAGCGCCAGAAATTGCAGTTCTTGTAGAACAACCCCAGCTGTTTGTGATTTCGCAGAAGTAATAGGTTGTGCCAGTTGTTGATGTAGGAGGTGTAAAAGTAGCATTTGTTGCACCATTTATTAGCGTACCATTTGCATAGGAAGATGCAGTATTGCTATACCATTGATAACTTGCGATAGTTCCTGTAGCTGTTGTTGCAGAAGCAGTCATGCTTGAAGCAGTACTACTAATACACAGGCTTTCAGTTGCAAATGTTGATGTTGAAACTGGTAATGGATGTATGGTGATTGTTGCAACATTTGAAGGTCTTGTATTACATGCTGTTGCTCCACCTGTTGCACCATTTCTTACTTCTACATAATAATAATAAGTACCTGGATTTGTACTTAATGGGGTATAAGTTGCAGTGGTATTTGTGATAGTAGTTCCGCCGCTATTGGTGTTTGTCGTATTGCTAAACCACTGATAGGTTAAAGTACCTAAGCCGCCTGTTGTTGCACCGCCAACCGTAAGTGCTGTAACAGTATTGTCTTTACAGTATGTTGCACTAACAGGATCTGAAGTAATTGTAGGTGGGGCGAATACATTTATAGTTGCAATGCCAGATGTGGCAGTATTACATGTATTTGTTGGACCTCCATTTGTAATAACAACATAATAATGTTTTGTGCCAACTGTGGTTGTTGATGGTGTATAAGTTGCACTATTTGCATTATTAATAATTGTGCCGTTTGAATTGCTTGCAGTTGTATTTTCATACCATTGATAAGTGAGTGCGCCAACTGGGCTGCTAGCTGTAACACTTATTGCATTTGCATTAGCATCTTTGCAATAATTTGATGAAACAACATTTGTGTTTATAATTGGGGTACTAAATACATTAATTAAAGTTGCATTGGATTTGGTTGTAGCACAACCTGCAGGCCCGTTATTGCCAACTTCTACATAATAATATGTTGCACCTGCAGCAGTGATAGCAGGTCTATACGTTGCATTTGATGCACCGCTAATTTGTGTTCCTCCGCTATTTGAATTATTGGTATTACTATACCATTGATATATAAGCGAACCGGGTGCATTCGTTGCAGCGGTTACGCTCAGTAATGTTGCTTGTGCAGAAGGGGATACGCAATAATCTGCAGCTACAGGTTGAGCACTTATTGTTGCAGCGGAATAAACTTTTATTGCGCCAGATACCGCGGTTGTGGCTTTACAGCCCCAGCTATTGGTTACTTCACAATAATAATAGGTTGTACCTGTTGCGTTTGTTGGTGGTGTAAATGTTGCGTTTGTTTCTCCGGTTATTAATATTCCGCCCGTATTTGAAGCGTTAGCATTACTAAACCACTGGTAGCTTGTAATGGTTCCAGTTGAAGTAGTTGCAGAAGCAGTCATACTTGTTGCGGTACTACTAATACATAAACTCTGTGTAGCAAAAGTGGCAGATGTTATTACAGGTAAAGGATGTACGGTAATGGTTGCAATGGCAGAATTTAAATTATTGCATCCGCTTGCACCGCCTGTTCCACCATTATTAATATTCACATAATAATAGGTGGTACCTGCGCTACTAATATTTGGTGTGTATGTAGCTGCTGATCCAATTAATGTTCCACCAGTTGTTGATGAGGTGGTATTAGAATACCATTGATAAGTTGTAGATCCATATCCGCCATTTGTTGCATTAGGAACTGTTAAAGCTACAGGGGTGGCGCCAGCGCAATAAGTTGCAGAAACTGGATCAGTTGGAATGGTTGGTCTTGCATATACTTTTATTTCTGCATAACCTGAAGTAGCTGTATTGCACTCAGAAGATGAGGTAGGACCACCATTGGTAACTACTACATAATAATATTTAACACCAGCTGCAGTTGTTGGCGGTGTAAAAGTTGCATTGGTTTCGTTAGCAATAAGTGTTGCTCCTGAAGTAGATGCCGTTGTATTGCTGTACCACTGATAGTTTAATGTGCCATAACCGCCGTTTGTAATGGTAGGTGTTAATGTTGCAGCAGGTGCGTTAATACAATAGCTTGTTGTAGTTGGTAATGCAGTTATTGTAGGTTTGCCGTATACTTTAATGCTACCTGATACATTACTTGTTGCAACACATCCGTTGTTATTTGTTACAGTTAGGTAATAAAATAATTCACCAGCGTTTGTATTAGGTGGGGTAAATGTACTTGTTGTAGCTACTTGAGTGCCACCTGTATTTGATGCAGTAGGATTGCTAAACCAACGGTACGAACTAATTGTTGTAAAGGTTGTTGGTGTTAGCGTTGTAATGCTTGGCGGTGTTAAATTTAAACACAATGATTGGGTTGTGTTTGGTATACTAACGGTTGGTAATGGATTTATGGTAACAGTTGCAGTTATTATACATCCATTACTATTTGTATAAGTTATAACAGATGTTCCTGAGCTAACTCCGGTAACAAGTCCTGTATTACTAATTGTTGCAACTCCTGTTGATGCAGATGACCATGGTGTTGTTGCGTTTGCAGTTGCCGAACCTGATAACTGCGTAGTACTTCCAAGGCAAGCATTAAGTGTTCCAGAAATTGTTGGTAATGGGTTAACAGTAATAATTGCAGATCCTGTTCTATCTCCTGCAACTGCTGTACAATTTGCATCTGTCAAGGAAGTAACCGTATAGGTTTTGGTTGTTGCTAAGGCAACGGTAAATGTATAGGTAGAAGAACTTGTTGTTACAGATGTAGATGTGGTTCCATCGGAATAAGTTATGTTCCAAGGAGCTGTTCCTGTTAGTGCAATTGAAATAGTAGCTGGCGTATTTGCACATACAGTAGTTGATCCGCTAATTACACTTGTGGGTCTTGGATTGACGGTTAGTGTTACTTCGTTTGAAGTTACATCTGGCGTACAGCTACCGCTAATAACTAATTTATATTTATAACCGTTCATGCTAGTCGTCGCGCCTGTAATATTTAAAGATGCTGTTGTTGCACCAGTATACACACCGGTATTTGTAACATCAGTATATGTCGCTCCGTTAGCAGTTGTTAATACCTGCCATTTATAAGTTAGATTAGAGCCTACAGCAACTGCAGAAAAAGTAGTGTTAAGTCCATCACAAACAGTTTTATTGGTAGGTTGTGATGTGATTGCTGGCCTTTCTAGTACCGTTATGATTCTTGTATAAGCATTTGAAGTACCGCAAGGGTTTGAAATTGTTAGCGTTAGTGTATAGTTCCCTTTTATTGTAAGACTAGGAACTGTGAAGTTTGGTGTAGATGATGTTACAGTGCTTGTAATTTCGGTAAAGCCGGCAGGTCCTGTTAATTTCCAATTATAATTTAAGGTACTACAATAACTTCCTGATGATAGCGTCCCTGATTGATTGATTACACTAAATGAACTATTGTTTGGGCAAAACGAGGTATCTGCATATCTAGCATTGTCAGTATTTATTAATGCGAATTTTGCAGTATTTGGAGGAATTGATTCTATGCAAATATTTTTTGCAACAACTTCTGGTTCACATGTTAGTGCAATGCCAGATCCTATCACAGGTGATAAGACAATTCTGTGCGTTCCAACAGTTAAGTTATTCAGGGTTAAATTTCTAGTACTAGCAACCTTCACACCGTCTACGAACCACTCAAATGTTATATTTGGCTCAGTACATCCATCTACTGTTGTGCTGCCTTGTAGACCCAAGTTTGAAGTATTTGTAAAAGTTACATTTGCTCCTAAACAGGCTTTTTCAGGCGCTGTAAAATCTAATTTTGGTTTAGGAAATATTTGAACTGGGGTAATAACTTCCACTGGAGCTGTTGTACATCCTGTAATGTGGGTTGCTGTCATACTAGGCCCAAATGAATTATAGGTTACTTGACCAATACCTCTATCCACTTTTTCGCCACATGAACTTCTGCTATAGTTGTGGTTTAATAGTCCATTTTGAAAAATAATTGTACGTATTGCATTTATTTCATTTGGAGTATTATCGTCCCATCTAGAGGTATAAGAAGCAGCTGGAAAATTGAAGAAAGCACTACCTTCTCGGGTGCTATCTATGTCTACCTTAAACGAGAATGCGCCAGCTTGATTAGGTTCATAGCAAATTGTATTTGATACAACTGAAAAAGGTGCAGATAATTGGTTATTAATGAAGTAAAATGCTTTTGTTGAAATTGTATTTGCTTGACTTGCGTCCGTTGCTTGTTGAAAGAATCTGTAATGTACTTTTTTTAATGTTTGTGTTATCTCTATGTTAGCATTAGCAGCGAGTGTGGCTGTTTGTGCGAATGGATCAGCAGAAAATGAAGGCCCAGGCGTAATGTTTGTATAGTCAAATTCGTTTTTTGAAGTCCAGGTTACACTTAGTCCTGTTTTATTGAATAAGTTTAATTTTGTTGTAGTATTTGGAAGACAATTTGAAAAACCGTAGTATTTTAAAGTATTATCTCTAAGGTAAATTGTTGAACCGCCAGTAGCATTTGTTGGAACTAGAAAATCGCCATTTGAATCACCATTGGACCCTAGTTTATCCTGAATCGTAATTGTGAAATTTGGAATTTCCTGTGAAACAATCGGAGAGCCTGGTATTACAATTTCAACTTTTAATTTGTAATTATTACCTGCAATCGCATTGCTTGGGATTAGGCCATTGATGTATGTTGTGTAGTGAGAATTTATTGTTCCTATTGCAGCCTTTCCAACTTGAAATGTTCCATCAGATTCTGATAGATACAAATTAAACGAACTTCCTCTTGGAATGACACCTTCAGGTTTAAATAATACAGCAATAGAAGATCCCTTACCATAAGGGCCTGAAGGTATTGACTGAAAATTCAATACCGGGCTTGGGGTTGTTTGCGTAAAAGCAAACAATGAAATCAGCATTCCAATAATTAATAAACTAGACTTTTGTAATGTCTTTTTCATTCAGCACTATATTAATTTCTTAAATAATTATTTTGATGTGGGGTCAATTACCACAGGATAAATCGGCACTTTAATTTCCTTAATTGATCATTGTTTGGATCGTCAAACAACATCATTTTTAAATTTAATTCTAACGAACCTGCGCCTGCTCTAGCAAGCCTTAACTCCGACGTGGTAATGTCATAGTTTAAGCCCACTGATAAGTTTCCTTTTTTATATCCAACGTAAGGAGCAAATGAATCTTTGAAACGCATGAAAGCGCCAATTTGAAATTCATCTCCATCTTCATCTATGTAGCCATTAATGTTTCGGCCATACACGATTCCAAGTGTTGTAAAATTGCTTGCTTCAGATCTCGTATGTGCAAATGAGCCATACAAGCGGTTTTCATTTTTGTCACTTAATGAAATGCCCCCATGCGCAGTTAGGCCTGGAGGTATGCTGAATGAAAGATTGTTGTTGTTGCTTGTAGGTCTATTTAAGTGAGAGCCTGCAACGCCAATGTAATAACTAAAATCTTGTTCTAAGTAGGATAAGAGAAGACCAGCACTATAGTCAAATATATTGGATGAAAAACCAAAACCCTCGCCACTTGGTATGCTACTATTATATCCAATGTATGGGGCAAATTGGGATTGGAAAGTTAATTTGGTATAATCTAGCAAGTAAGAACGGTAGCTCATTTGACCACCAAATCCAATACGTAAACTTCCGGATTGGTCAATGGCTTTATGAAATGCAAAGTTTCCACCTATTTGTGTTTGCTTAAATCCTCCATCATTTGACTTATCATATACTGCAAGTATTCCAACGGCAGCTATATCGTTTGCGCCAATAAAATTATCTAGTATTCTTACCTCTCCATTAAACACCCCAGTAACATAAGGGTAGGCTACATTGCCCCACTGACTTTTAAAATTGGATTGAATACTTGCACGTCCATTAAATAAACCATTGGTTGCAGGATTGACCATTAAGGGGGCCGAATAGTTCTGCGTAAATGGAATCATTTGCGCATTGGCAAATTTGAAACTCAATACAATAAATGCAAAGCAATACTGCTTCAAGTGGGGGAACTTGATAGGTTTATTCATACTTACTTTTTTTTTGTTTTGGGTTGTCCATCCACAGACATTGCCCAAACAAATAATTGAAACTAGACCGGCTGGAGGGGATAGATAGCTAGCAGTTCAATTTCTTGGCATTAAAAATAGCCGATTTAAGTCTAATTTAAGTATAAATACACTAGAAATAGTACGAATTTGCCCCATGCATTATATAAAAATTGCATGTATTAGGTCGAATTAACCAAAAAGTTGCAAAATGTTAGCTTTCGGCAAACATTTATGGAAGTCGTTTGTTTAACATCTTTAAAGCATCGAAATATGAAAATTGCACAAAAATTAGCCTTTTTTGTCCTTTTATTTGGCCCTCTTTTTGTTTTAGGGCAAACCACTGGAAAATTGAGTGGTACTATTTACAGTAAAAAAACACAGCAAATTGTGCCTGGTTTAACGGTTCAGGTAATTCCTGGAAATACTAAAACGGTTTCTGATAGTCTTGGAAATTTTAGATTTTCGCAGCTAAAGCCGGGTGCCTATACCTTAGAAGTTTCTGGTGTTGGTTTCAAAACAAAGCAGCTCAATAATATCCCCGTAACTACTGGTAATGAAAATAATATTCAAATAGAAGTTGAAGAGCTTATTAATCAATTATCAAATGTTACCGTAACCAGCAGGCGTAGTTCAGCTAAAGCGGCAACGCTAGAAAGTCCACTCAGTATTCAGCGTTTGACTACGGAAGATATTAAAAACAATCCGGGTGGTTTTTTTGACATTAGTAGAGTGATACAATCGCTGCCTGGTGTAGGAGGGGGTGCGGCCGGTGGAACATTCAGAAATGATATAATTATTAGAGGTGGAGCGCCAAGTGAGAACGTCTTTTATTTAGATGGTATAGAAATTCCCATTATCAATCACTTTGGAACGCAGGGAAGTGGTGGAGGGCCGGCAGGAATTTTAAATGTTCTTTTAATTGAGGATGTAAGATTAAGTACTTCTGCCTTTGATGCTAAATATGATAATGCACTAAGTAGTGTATTTCAGTTCAAGCAAAAAAACGGAAACCCAAATAAATTTCAGGGAAATATCAGACTGAGTTTAACAGAAAGTGTGCTTACACTAGATGGACCTATGTCTAAAAAAACAACTTTTGTAGCGTCTGCTCGTAAAAGTAGTTTAGGGATACTAGCTAATTTACTCAACTGGTCTTTTTTACCAAACTACTCCGATTTTCAGTTTAAAACAACCACTCGAATCAACGATAAAACAACATTGACGCTCCTTGGTGTTGGCGCTATTGACAGGTTTAAATTTATTACACCTGATAGTTTAACTGCCGAAAATCAGTATGTATTAGGCAATAGTCCTACCATTGATCAAAATAGCTATACCATTGGTGCTACCATTAAAAAAATTATACCAAAAGGTTTTTGGAATTTAAGTATCAGCCGAAATTTTTTAGACAATCAGGCTAATAAATTTGAAGACAACAAAAATCCTATTGAGCAACAGCGCACACTAAAAATAAAAAGTATTGAAGCAGAAAGTAAAATTAGATGGGATGTAACAAAGAACTACGATAACGTTACCTTAAGTTATGGTCTCACAGGTCAATTGATTCGTTTTGATAATATTTTTTACCAGGTATTAAGAAAATCTATAAGCCCTACAGTGCCTGCACTTACGATCAATAGTAATACCAATACTAATTTTTTCCGCTATGGTGGATTTGCTCAAATTGGTACCCGCGTATTAAATGATAAGCTATCGCTTAGTGGTGGCCTCCGTATGGATGCAAACAGTTTAAGCAATAGTGAATCCAATCCATTAAAGCAGTTGAGTCCAAGATTGAGTGCTAGTTTAGCTATTTCGGACGTGCTTCGTTTAAATGCTAGTTATGGTATTTATTACCGCCTGCCTACTTACACGCAATTAAATTTTAGCAATAATAATACGGGAGAAAAAACCAATCCAGGAAAATATATCAAGGCTACACATTATGTGGCAGGTTTAGAATATTTGCCAAAAAATACAACTAGAATTACTGTAGAGGGATTTTATAAGGCCTATGGTAATTATCCGGTAAGTATTAATGATGGCATCAGTATTGCAAACAAAGGGTTAGAGTTTGGTGCCATTGGTAATGAGCCCATTGCGCAAATTGGTAAAGGGCGTGCTTATGGTTTTGAACTATTTGCACAACAAAAATTAACTAAAAACTTTTTTGGTGTATTTAGTTATACATTTTATAGAAGTGAGTTTACAGGACTAGATAACAAATTTGTACCAGCAAGTTGGGACAATCGCCAGCTTATTAGTATGACTGCAGGGTATAAGCTTCAAAAAAACTGGGAAATTGGCTTAAAATATAGATACCAAGGTGCTGCACCATACACACCTTATGATGAACCTACTAGTAGAGCCAACTATTTGACAATTGGATCCGGTGTTTTTGATTTTTCACGAATCAATTCGATGCGTCTATCTGCATTTAATGCTGCCGATATTAGAATTGATAAAAAATGGAATTTCAAGAAAACAACACTTGATTTTTATATTGATATCACCAACTTTTATGGTTCAGAAGCCAAAGAAGCTGACCTGTATACCTTTAAAAGAAATGAAGCAAATACTGCTTTTGTAACTTCTGATGGAAAACCTTTAATGCCTGATGGCAGTAATGCCATTCCAGTTTATTTGAAAAATTCACAATCAACCATACTGCCAAGTATTGGACTGATTATTGAATTTTAAAAATCTAATTTCCAGAGCTGATCGTAATAATCGATAGCTGGAGTAGAAGAGCCTACAACATATAATTCGGTCCCTGCTGTTATTAAAATGGCAGGGCCTATTTTTTTATCTAATACGCCAATGTACCATCTGTCATTGAGTGAATCGTAAATGTCAAATCTGGTTTTATCGTCACCGCCATCTGGAAAGAAAACAACATAATTGCCAAGTTTTCCCATGCTGTTAGTACTAAAAGATCCGGGCTGAAACAAGCAGTGAAAGGTTGTTCCTTTTCCGCCTAGTAAATCAAGCATTTCTATTTCGTTGGTAAGGCCTTTATCGGTGATGCCTCCTGCCCATAATACTCTTCCTCTTAAGCCAATAGAGGCGAGTGCGTATTTTGCTTTACTCATACTCGATACGCTCCAGCTATTTGTTTTTGGATCATAGATATCAATGTTGTTAAATGGAGCGCCGCCGATATTACTGGAAGCTCCGCCCGATAAATAAATACTTCCTCCAACACTTGTTGCAGCGATACTCACCCTGGGTTGACTTAAATTTTTTGTAGTCCATTTTTCTGATAAATAGTCATACATGTATACGGCCGTTCCGCCAGCAAATAAAACTTTATTGCCCTGTGCTATTGCTGTGTACTGTCCAGCTTTGGGTAGTTCTGTGCTACTCCATTTTTGATCTACAATATCATACATGTCTACCCTTGTAGTAGGTGAGGCATTGCCCTGCAGCGCAGTGCCACCTCCAAAAAATACTTTGTTGCCTGCAACTGCAGCAGCAACGCCCCACTTTTTTTGACTGAGCTCGGTGGTAGACCAGTCTTTTGTAACGATATCGTAAATGTCAACTCTAGAAGTAAAATTAGGTCCGGGCCCAGCTGGTGGATATCTTCCTCCCGCTAAAAATATTTTGTTTCCTAAAAAAGCAACACCAGAAACTTTTCTTTTTTCAGATAATGATCCAACAGGTGTTAACCTGGCCTGCATGAGTTGCCTATTGGTAGCTATAATATTTAATTGCGTGGTATCTTTTTTTACATTCCCATCATTGTCTGTGACACTGAGTTCAAACATATATTTTCCGGCTAGCAGCCCAGTAACAGATGCTTGTGCTTTGTTTGAATTTGTTATTACGATTGGTGCATTGAGTGGAAAAATTATTTGCCAATTGTATTTTGTAATAGTGCCGTCCGGATCGAAAGATTCTGTCCCCGTTAGAGGAATGATAACCGGACTCGTGCTGCAATTTGTTAAATCGTAAGGGATGTTTTGATGGGGACCTGCATTTGCAATAGGCGGAACACCAGGTGCTTCATTTACCTGGACTGCAACAGTGTCTCTATCCATAAGTCCAGTAGCATCCGTAACCCTAAGTTCAAATAAATGAACTCCTGCAGTTAATTTGGAAACATCTGTTATGGCGTTAGCTGGCGAAGTATAGGTTACATTGCCTGTGCCTTTAATTCTTGTCCATAAATAATCACTAATGTCATTGTCAGGATCAGAAGAAGCGCTACCATCAAGTGTAATTTTGTTGTTAGGAAGTTGGATTGTTTGATCGGGCCCAGCTTCTGCAATAGGAGGTCTAGCTATTTTTGTTTTATCTACATAAACAGTGATGGTATCTTTTGCAGTTAGTTTAAAATTATTGGTCACCGTTAGTTCAAAAACGTAGGAGCCCTCACTTAGTTTTTTGATCCATGTAGTTTTTGCGCCAGCTGCTAAAATATTGCATGTAACTGGCCCACTTAATTTTACCCAACTATAATTAGTAATGGTTCCATTTTTGTCGTATGATTTACCCCCGTCAACAAAAGCAGAATCGTTGGGTAAAACAATGGATTGGTCTTTACCTGCATCTGCAATGGGCGCTGTTTTTATGCCTCCTTGATCTTCGTAAGATAAGTCTTTAGCGCAGCTGTTTACAATTAGCCAGCACATGCATACCCAAAAATAAAATATAGAAGCTGGCTTCTTCATTGATTTAAAGGTAATAAAATCCTCAGATTATATTAAATTGCCTCAAATACTAGCTATGCGTATACTTATTTACATCCTAATTACTGTTTGTTCTAGCTCATTGTTTGCGCAACAAACAGCGACTTCTAATAATGCGAATACCGGAAAATATGTATTGGTGATTCATGGAGGTGCTGGCACACTCAATAAAAGTCAGTTTACACCCGCACTTGAAGCAAGGTATAAAAGTGGACTGGATAGTGCACTATTAGTGGGTAATGCAATTTTAGAAAAAGGTGGAACTGCATTAGATGCTGTAGAAGCCACTGTCAAAGTGCTAGAAAATAATCCACTTTTTAATGCAGGAAAAGGTGCTGTATTTACAAGCGAAGGTGTTAATGAACTCGATGCAGCCATTATGGATGGAAAAACATTAGCAGCAGGATCTATTGCTGGAGTTCGAACCATTAAAAATCCAATTACTGCAGCAAGAGCTGTAATGGAAAAATCGGAACACGTTTTATTAAGCGGTAGGGGTGCAGAAGCATTTGCTGCTGTGCAAGGAATTGAAATAGTAGACCCTTCATATTTTTATACACCTGAAAGATGGAAGGGTTTGCAGCGTGCCAAACAAAGAGATTCTTTGGATCAATTAAAAAAAGTTGGTCAAACCGCATACGCTAATGAGCTTGATGAAGCGCGTCGTAAAGATAAATACGGAACTGTTGGTGCGGTTGCTTTAGATACCCATGGTAATTTAGCTGCTGCTACAAGCACCGGCGGTATGACCAATAAAAAGTGGGGAAGAATTGGCGATGCGCCCATTATTGGAAGCGGCACTTATGCTAACAATAATACCGTTGCAATTAGTTGCACGGGTTGGGGTGAATATTTTTTACGACTTGTAATGGCTAAAAGTATTAGTGACCGAATGGAATTTGGTGGACAGAGTTTAGCACTAGCTTCTGAAACGCTTGTTATGAAAGAGCTTCCCGCACTAGGTGGTGATGGTGGGCTTATTGCCGTAGATAAAAACGGAAATATCGCACTTCCTTTTTGTACCGAAGGGATGTATAGAGGCTTTATTAAAAAAGAAAAGCAGGGAGCTGCAGTTGTAAAAGATATTTTAATTTTCAAATGATATTTCCAGTAAAAGTTCCGTACACCGTTGGGCCAGATATTGCAAAATACGAGGGTGCTGCATTTAATGCACATCCAGACCCTGTCTATTTATTAGAAAAAAAGAAGGAGCTTGCAATTAATGAGCTTCAAATTTGTGGCAGTATTAGTGCTGAACATTTACATCACTTCAATACTTTTTGTGGGTTTGATGTAAACACTACACTTCCAGAAATTTGTACTCAATTAGAAGAAGATGTTGCCATTTTAAAAGACGGATTTTTGCAATCTATTGGATTTTGTTTTCCGAGTGGGTTTTATCCGACAAAAAAGTTAGGACTTTCTTTTTTTGATATGCACTTACCTGTAGGAGATGGCGACACACTACGAAAGTCTAGTGAGAAAGTATCCGCACTTATTTCAAAAAAAGATGCCATGTTTAGAAGGCATGTTTGGACATTAACATCACTGCCTTCTTTGAGTCAATTGCCCAGCTATACAAAGCCGGTACCACAAACGATTGATGATCTATATTTTAGAACCGAAACCCAAACCACAGTGGGTATTGACGGTAGTATTTGTTTGTTTTTTGTAAAAGTTGACATGCATCCATTGCAGCAGGTATTGGAAGATCCGAGCAAGCGCCAAAGGATTGTGGAAAGCATAAATTCAATGTCTGAAGCGGTGCTGGAATATAAAAATTTAGCGGAAATTAAGAGCATTGTAAACCATTACATGATTTAGAAAGGCGAATGGTATCTTCCTCTTCTTGTGGCATCATTTGAGGTGAAGCCTCTATACATAAGTGAAATTTCAAATGACCTTGCAGACATGGAGCCACTTTTTACTGACGACACGTTTACATCATATGAAAGTCCCATTTGAAAATTGTTATAGACATATCCCACATAAGGACTGATAGCATTACCCAGCTTGTAAAACATGCCCAAATTTATCATTCTTAATTGCTCTGAATTAAAATCGGTGGAATTATGAAGTAGTCCTACACTAGTGCCAACCGCTGTATTTCTTGTGCCGTTTTGGATCATGTGAACGGCACTCACATTTAAATTGACTCTTTCATTGATAGCAGTGCCAAAATCAGCATGGACATCATATCTAGGACTAATATACTGTGTTTTATCATCTAACACGCTTCTATTTGATTTAACAAAACGGTAGCCAGCTGCACCAACATTGAGAAAAGTATTTTCAACCTCATAGGTATACATGATACCGGCACATGCAGATGAAAATGAAGTAGCATTTGAAAGCGATGGCTCTCCAGTTGGAAGTGCTCTGTCAAATCCAATACTAGATAGTTGTTGGTCAAAACTTAATTGAGAGAAGTCGATTCGCGTATTGTTATTAATATAGCCTAGTCCTACAGCCAGCCCATTGCCTTTATTATCTAATGATAAATGGTATGCTGTGTTGATGTTTATATAGGTGCTTTTAAAAATGCCACCCATCGCTTTTTCGGCAATCATCATTCCACCAATACCTAAATAATTATCATCATCAAATCTTTTTAACTTACCGTCTATTGATAAACTTTGGGTTGTGTAAGATGATCCAATGCCAACCCATTGTGTTCTGGCATTTGACATTGCTCTCCATGATGACTCGCCGTTGCTTGTTAGGGCGGGGTTAATGGAAAGTGGTGAAGCGGTAAACTGCGAAAAATTTGGATCTTGCGCAAAGCTAGATTTATTGCACAAAAGCAATACTAATAAGACGATATAATATTTATTTATAAATTTCATATTACCTGATTAGAAGTACATTTCCATCTTTTCGAATAATTACCCCATTGTTATCTATCCCTTCTGCTATCCATAAATAAACATCCATAGGTTGTTTTTCACCATAGCTGATGCCATTCCAACCCTGACTTGAATTTTTAGTTTCAAACATGATTTTACCAAACTTATTTACAATTTTTAAATAAGTAAGCGATTTCATACCTGCTAAATATGGATATAGTATATCATTAATCCCATCTCCATTTGGCGTAAATGATTTAGGTATAAATATGTTTACAATGGCTGAGTCAAACACCTTAACCCTAATGGTATCAACGGTTTCACATCCTTCAGACGAAGTCATTTTAATAAAATAATTTTGACTTCTATTGTAGTTGAATACGGGATTGTGGATGTTTGTGAAATTAATGCCCCAGGTTGGTTGCCAGCTATATTTATATTTCTGCGCTTCAAAAACGCGTGCATTTAGTATGGTAGGCTTCCCCGCATTTGTAGAAACAGTTGGCAAGCTAGTGCCAAGTCGTGGAGACGCAATATTGATTAAACTATCTTTAGAAATTGAATAAGCGCATGATGGTATTGTGGCAGAAAGTGTAATTTTCTTTAAACCTGGCTTTTTAAAATTGACAATTGCATTGTAACTGTTTGATGTATCTTCTCCATTAAAGTTCCATCTCCATTTTATATTTCTAATAGTTGAAGTATCTGAATTATTTACAAATTGCTTTATATTATTGATGCAATTGATGGAATCGTTAGTAAAAAATAATCCATAACTTTTTAAATCCACCATTTTAATTTTGTTCACTGTCATATTTGAACAGCCATTGTTATCAGTAATTTTTGCCCAATATTCTCCTTGGATATAAGCATTGTAATTTATACTTGTGGCATTTGGAATAATGGCATTATTAAAATACCACTGGTATGCTTTCGCAATTGAGCTAACAACCATTGGTTGAAACTGACCAATACATATTAGCTGTCCATTTGGCGCATAAATGGTATCATTGGGTAATTTATTAATTGTTTGTGTGATACTTGCTATAGATGGCTTGCCATTTGATGTGTCATTACTGCAAAAAGCATCTCTAACATTTATAATAGAATACATGTAAGTATTAGCGCTTGGTAAATTTGCTTGAACAAAGAATGAATTTGGTTTTGTAAATCCACTTATTTGTTTCACTAGATTATCTTTATTATCTATGTAGCTAATTGACCATGGCGAGGTACCAGTAAAGCTCAACCCTAAAGTATCAGCTGCGTTTTCGCAAACTGAACTTGCAGCCGTAATTTTTACGGTAGGCGTTGGGTTTACTACCGCTTTTAGTTGAAATGTTTTACCGGTGCAACCATTCGTATTTGTTGTAACTAAATAATTTGCATTGATTATATTATTACTTGTATTTAATAATGTTTGTGAAATACTTGATTGAAGCAAAGTGTCATTTGTTGTATATCCAGATAATGCAAAAGATGGGTTCATGTCACTAAATGCCCATTTAAATTTTGTTCCTGTAGGTGTTCCTGTAGGTGTATAATTCAACCTTAGTCCATTGCAAGTATTAATTATTTGTTCCCCAATTAAGGATATAGGTTTTACAGTTACCATTACATTAAACGGCTGTAGAGCACAGGTTTGATTGTATGGTTTTATAGTGTAAGTGGCAGTAGCGTCTGTTAGGGAAGTATTGTTGATGGTGTCACTAACTGAAGATTGCGGCGTAGTTTTTGCTGTAAAACTTGTAAGTGCACTACTTGGCACAATTGTAGGCATGTCCCATGTATAAGTCGTTCTTATTGGTAATAAATTTATAGGTAAGGTGAATACACTACCACTACAAATAGTTACTTTTTGGTCTGGTACAATTGGTGCAGGATTTATTGTAAACTGAACTGTTTGTGTACTATCTGTACAACCATTAAATGTTGTTTTGTATTTGTAAGTAACTAATACAGGGGAAATAGTTGAATCGACTAGTGTTTCACTAATAATAAAAGATCCTTTATTAGGCTTGTTGCTGATGCCAATTATGCTGTCTCTAGTCCATGAAAAAATGGTTCCTGGTGTTTTACTAGTAGGGATATAATTAAATGGTGTACTGCTGCAGATTGCAGGTAATATGCGCGGGCTACTTAAAACTGGAATAGGATTTACAACAACCGATAATTTAAATGGTTTGCCTAAGCAACCACCGGTAGTTGCACCAGGAATAATAGGTTGTACACTGTAACTTGCTACACTAGGTGTATCAGTTAAATTAGAGATGTTGCCTGTAATCCCATTGATAGGAATTAAATTATTTTCGATGCCACCGGTAAGTCCATTTGCTAATGAAGGCAATGACCATAAAAATTCGGCATTCACAACATTATCAGGAACAATTTTAAAGTTACTTCCACTACAAACTTGACTCGTCATATCTGCTAAATTCAAAACTGGATTTACAATTTCATAAACCGTTTGTTGATTGGTGCAGCCATTAGCTGATAGTGTATATACATATGGAACTTGAACTATATTAAAGGTGGTATTCCGTAGTGTTTCACTGATACTGTTATTGCCCGAAGTTAGTGGCTCTGTTATGCCAACTACATAACTCCTTGCCCAACTAAATGTAACATCTCTAGTGCTACTTACAGGGGTATAATTAAAAGTATTTCCAGAACAAATGGGTGTAGGTTTTAAGGAACTACTAAGTACTGGTTTAGGATTTACAATAACTGAAACCTCTTGCGTTTTTAAATTGACACAACCATTATATAAAAGCGAAAAACGATATTTTACAACAAGTGGTTCACCAATAGTATCTATCAATATTTCACTAATATCTGAATATCCTGCATTTGAT
The DNA here is from genome assembly GCA_947459295.1 of Chitinophagaceae bacterium. Classification (GTDB taxonomy): domain Bacteria; phylum Bacteroidota; class Bacteroidia; order Chitinophagales; family Chitinophagaceae; genus Sediminibacterium. Next base: position 3,026 of record CANHCY010000012.1, on the reverse strand, counting down.
TGATTTTGTAATCCTGACATGCTTTCTCTTACCCATGAAAATGCAGTTCCCGGAAAATTACTAACAGGCGTGTAGTTAAATGTGCTGCCACTGCAAAGTGCAGGAAGAGATAATGGACTTGTTAAAGTAGCAGAGTTTGCTTTTACCAATACTTTTACAACAAATGAACTTCCTGTACAACCATTAGCCACTGGTGTTACAGAGTAATAAGCATTGCCCGATGAGGTGTCACTATTAATATTTCTGAGTGTTTGTGAAATATTTGATTGAAGTACCGGTTGAGCAGAACCGCCCGTTATGCCATTAGAATAAGTTGGATCATCCCAATAGTACATTGAACCTATTGGTAAGTTTTTAGGCATTTTAACTGAAAATGGGTTGCCGCTGCAAACAACAGAACTAAGGGTGTCAGTAATGTATGGCGAGGCTTTAACAGTAATAATAATTGAAAATGGTTTTCCAACACAGTCTCCATATCTAGGCGTCACTTTGTAAGTAGCCATTACATCAATTGAATTGGTCGTATTTGTAAGTACTTGGCTAAATGTAGGAAGTGGTGATGTTTGCGCCTGTCCGCCTAGTACCGCATTTTGAATATTGAAAATGGGAGCGTCCCAAGTGTACGAAGTAATAAATGGAAGTGGTGATGGATTCATTGCAAAAGGATAACCAGAACAAATAGTGGTATCCTTGTTTGAAAAATTAGGCCTTGGATTTATAACCGCTATAAATGTAAATGGTTTACCAGTGCATCCGAGCGCAATTGGCGTAACTGTATAGGTTGCTTGTGCAACAACACTTGTGGTATCAATTAATAATTGATTTATACTTGATGCTGGAGAATTATTTGCTGAAGCTCCAAGTATTGAATTTGCTGGACTAATAACCGGTAAATCCCAGGTATATAATGTTGAAATATTAGTTAAGTTACTAGTTGGAGACGAAGAAAATGGTGCTTCACTACAAGCAATTTGCGAAGCTGTAGAAACACTTGGTAGTGGACGAACTGTCACTAATAAATTAAATGGATTTCCAACGCAATTACCGCTTTTTGGGGTAATGGTATAGGTAGAAATGCCGCCCGAATCAACGCCGTTGTAAGTTATGTTTCCTGTAATCGTTGAATCACCAGCTGCATTGATATTTTGATTTCCATTTACTACAAATATCCCCGTTGTATTTGAGGGAGCTTTCCAAGTATAACTTGTGTTTTGTGGAACGTTTATTGGGCTAGATATAAATGATGATCCACTACAAGTAATCACTCTTTGTGAACTGATACTTGCAACAGGATTTACGCTAACTACAATTGGAAATGGATTACCTATACAATTTTGGGGTGTTCGAGGAATGACTAAAAAGTTTGCAATTGAAGATGTTGTTTTTAAATTATTGAGTACAGGTGCAAAAGTTACTTGATTGTTTTGTGCATTAATACCTGAACCAGAGAGTGAATTAGCGGGCGTAACTTGAGGTGCAGTCCAGGAATATGTAACACCTGTTGGTATATTCGTTAGTGTTGTAAAAGTAGGAGGGGTTCCACTACAAACCACAAGGGTGTCTTTATAGCTAATAACTGGAACAGGGTTAACGGTTACCACTAAATCAAAAGGAAGTGAAACACAGTTGCCAGCTTTTGCAAATACATTATATGTTGCAGTTTGCGGTACTAATGATTTATTAATTAATGTTTGACTAATGGGAGGGTCAAGATATTCTTGAACAGGTGTTTGTGTTAAGCCTGATCCGCCAGATAGGCTTGTGTCACTATATTGCGGCGTGGTCCAGGTATATTGTGTGCTTGTTGGGATGATGCTACCACCACCTGTTACAGGGGTGCTTCTAAAAGGTGTTCCACTGCATGTTGTGACATTTACCGGTGATACTACATTGGGTTTTGGATTTACTGTTATAAAAATTTGAAAGGTAGGTCCTGCACAAGTAAATCCCGTGTATTGAAAATTTGGAGCAATGTTATAAGTGGTATTTATTGCATTTGCTGTTGTATTATTAAGTGTTTGATTAAAGTTAGTAATTTTTTGCGCGAGCGCAGCGGCAGATCCGCCTGTTAAACCAGCGGTTGCAGGGTTTGCCCAAGTAAATACGCTTCCAGTTAGTTGTGTTTTTGGAATAAAAGAAATAGGTGTGCCACTACAAATTGTATCATATCTACTTGCGTCAGAAATTACGGGTGTTGGACTTATTGTATAAGTGAGTGTTTGCGTATTGGTGCAACCATTTTGTGCTACCATATTTACTAGATATGGAACATTGATTGCTGCCGTTGTTGTATTTATTAAGTTATCATTAATTAAATTAGCAGTACCAACAATAGCGCCAGCGCCTAAAACTGCTGCTCTACTCCAAGTCCAACCATCGGTATTGATTGCAATAGATGATGCTGCCGAAAAATTAATATTGTTACCGCAACCAACAGATACGGTATTCCAAGTAGCCGTATTACTAATTGTTGGCCTAGGTAATACTGAAACTACAATTGTATATTTTGTACCTAAATCATCAGTTACATTGTAATTGACAATGCCAGATCCAGTTCCTGATAAATTAAGTGTTTGTGTTATAGTACTTGTTAATGTTGCATTACTTGAAGCGCCAGTAATTGTAGAGGAAACGGTTCCAAGTGTCCATCTGAATGTTCTTCCTGAAACGCCAAGCGCGGTTGAAATATCGTTGGTGCTTCCACTACAAAAATTGTCGAAACGACCTTGCGCTTTTGTTGTAGAACAACAAAAAATACCGATTAAAATAAAGAATACGCCTAATGCTATTTTAAAACTGTACCTCAAGCTTATGAAATAATTTTATAGTTATAGTGCTATTTGGTTTTTTTACGATTAGGAAGATATTAATTATTTAATTAATTGTCGAAAACATATGAGAAAACTCTGGAAGGACTTTGTATGTAAGGTGTAGCAACAAAAAAGCCCCTAACTCATTGAAAGTTAAGGGCTTTTGCGGACCGGACGGCACTTACCAAAACCGGTGTAATTAATTGATAATCAATT
>CANHCY010000011.1 GCA_947459295.1 Chitinophagaceae bacterium | reverse complement strand
TAACCCTTTAATCTTGTTTCGTTTCATATACGGCAGTCACCATGCTGCTGTCTTGTGAAAGGACGGCAAAAGTAAGGAAAAGTAGGTGTAAGTTAAAAAAGGAAGAAAGATTTTTTTTAACTGATTGATAATCAGCTCCAAAAAAGTCAATTATTAAAGCGTAGCGGGCAAAGAATGCACCGAATAGCCCAAAAAGTCAGCTGCATGTGCATCAAAATCTGCGGTGGCGTCTGTGGTGTAAAAAACACAGTCACTTTGCTTCGTAATGCCAGCATCCAAACCCGGGTGCCTTTTTAAATAATCGACTAGGCTTGCTGCTACAATACTACCCTGCGTAAGTACTTTAACGCCTTTGGGCACAAGTGACTCTATAGTATCTATTAATAATGGATAATGCGTACAACCAAGTAATAAAGTGTCAATAGCACCCGATTTTGCAAAAAGGGCATTCAGGTCTTGTTCTACAAAAAACTGGGCTCCTTGGGTGTCGTAAACCCTATTTTCGATAATGGGCACCCACATAGGACAGGCCTGCTGGAACACTTTTACTTCTGGAAAAAATTTAGCAATCTCTGTGGGGTAACTTTCGCTTTCTACGGTACCCTTGGTACCCACAATGCCCACCTCTTTTGACGTAGAATATTGACCCAGTACTTCGGTGGTTGGTCTAATAACGCCCAGCACTCTTTTATGGCTGCCACGGCTAGCAAGGTCTTTTTGTTGAATGGTTCGAAGGGCTTTTGCAGAAGCCGTGTTACAAGCTAAAATAACCAAATCGCAACCTTTGTCAAACAACCAATCTACGGCTTCTAAAGTATACTGATATACCGTTTCATAAGACCTTGGACCGTATGGCGCACGCGCATTGTCTCCGAGGTAAATAAAATCATGCATAGGAAGAGCAAGCTGCAATTCTTTTAGGATGGTTAAACCACCATAACCACTATCAAATACACCGATTGGCTTTTTTGTTTGCATACACAAAAATAAGAACCCCGCCTTTAACAGACGGGGTTCATTTATAAATAGTTTGTAAAAGCTATTTTATCCTTTTTTTGCAGGTGCTGCTGTTTTAGCAGGTGCACCAGGAACCACGCCACCCGCTTGTTTCCAAGCATCCATAATTTCTTGTGGCAAAGCAAGGTTTAACTTCATCGCTACACGGATCGTTAAGTTATCCAAGATATTAGGTTGCATGTACGGAGACAATGTTTCTGTCTTTAAAACAAGCGTATACTTTTGTTCAGCAACGATTTGTTGTAAAGCAGTTACCATCTTTTGTCTGTAGGGCAAAAGTGATTGCTCCATTTTACCATTTTGCATTTCTTGTGCATACTGCTGCCAGTTTGCTAATTTGTAACCTAAACGGTTTAAATCAGATAAAGCGAGTTCTCTTGCTTTAGCAGGCATGGTAGCTGAATCTTTTTTGAAAAGACTATCTCTACGTTGGTAATCTTGCACCGTATATGCATATTCAGGATTCAAAGAATCTTTAACGAAATTGTTGATTACTGTATCAATTTTTTGAATATCTGGAAACAGGCTTAATAAACTTTGCTCATCAAAGTAACCAATTTTAACCTGCGCGTTTGTGCTATTAGAGAATAATAGACTGGCTGCTAAAACCACACAAACAAATAATAATTTCTTCATTGTAGAGAGTGTTTGAATTTTTGTTAGAACTGTTTATTTAAACTTTTTGTGTTTTTATTTAATCCCTAACTCTTTAAGCACATCGTCGCTTTTATCAAGTTTCGGGTCGGCAAATATAATGGTTATTCCTTCACTTTTATCGAGAACGAAGTCATAAGAACGGCTGGTAGCTATTTTTTGAATGGCATCGTATACTTTGTCCTGAACCGGCTTTATGAGGCGCTGACGCTCTTTAAAAAGGTCGCCTTCGTAGCCAAAACGCTTTTTTTGAAGATCACGTACCTGCTTTTCCTTTTCAAAAAGCTCGTCTTCACGCTTCTTTTTAAGGGCTTCTGTTAGCATAAACTGCTCAGACTCATAGTTTTTATACATTTTGTCGAGCTGTACTTGTAAATCATCAATTTCCTTCTGCCACTGCTCGCCAATCAGTTTTAGCTTGGCATCGGCTTCTTTATACGCTGGAATACGTTCAAGTATGTACTTGGTATCAATAACGGCATAACGCTGTTGCGCTGATGCGCCCATGGTTGTACCAAGTACCATCAAAGCCACAAATAATAACTTTTTCATGCTTCTAATTTAAATATTATTCTGGTTCAAAACCTAACATAAAGGTAAATCTTGCCGCATCCTTCATCGCTCCATTTGGCGTAAATCTATCGAGTCCAACACCATAGTCAAACCCTAAAAGACCAAACATTGGTAAGAAGAAACGCATACCTAAACCAACAGATCTGCGAAGTTTAAATGGATTATAATCTTTGAAATTGTACCAACCATTCGCTGCTTCATAAAAACCAAGTGCATAAATGGTGCTGCTCGGATTTAAGCTAAGCGGATATCTAAGTTCTACACTGTATTTATTAAATATGGTAAAGTATTGGCTCGCTCTTTGCTGATCTGGATTGATTTTTGGATTTGAATTTTCGTACACTGGGTAACCTCTATGCGCAATGATGTCAAAACCTAAAAGTGCAAACTGATTGCTTAAACCCGCGTCACCTACCTGGAATCTTTCGAAAGGAGACATGCCTAAATCTTTATTGAATCTACCCAAGAATCCAAATTTGGCAGCAGCTCTAATTACAAACTGCTTGTTGCGGTCTTCACCGTGTGGCCTACCAATAGGTACAAACCACTCGCCATTCATACGCCACTTGTGGTATTCAATCCACTTGTAAGGGTTGGCGCTAGTTTGGATATTTTTATTGAATAAAGAATACGGTGGTGTGGCTTGCACACTAAATAAAAATGTAGATCCACTTTTTGGATATAACGGCTGGTCAATAGATGAACGCTGTAATGCAATTTTTAGATTCACGTTATTTACAATACCATTATCAAATCCAGGTAAATTTCTTGGATCAATAGCATAATCGCTAAGCTTATAACGCGTATAGTTTAACCCAATAGAAAGTGAGAAAAAGTCATCGGGCCATTTTAATTGTTTTGCTAAACTCACGGTGGCACCTGTAGTAGAAATGTATTTTGAGTCTGCAGCATTTGGATCAAACATCCCTGTGATAGGATCAAATGTTTGTCCAAATTTGGTATTGAATACACTCAGCGTTAACGCATTTCTTTTTTTGCCACCAAACCAAGGCTCGGTGAAAGAGAAGTTATAAGAACGGAATGCCTTACCATTACTTTGTACACGCAAACTTAATTTTTGACCTTCTCCCATTGGAAGTGGATCCCATGCCTGCTTCTTCCAAATATTTCTAACAGAAAAGTTATTGAAAGAAATACCGAGGGTACCCGTAAGTCCAATAAATCCACCCCAACCGGCGCTCAATTCTAATTGATCACTCGATTTTTCTTCGACGGTGTAATTGATGTCTACGGTTCCATCATCTGGATTAGGTCTTGGATCGATACCAATTTTTTCTTGGTTGAAATAATTGAGCTGCGCAATTTCACGTTGTGAACGCATTAAATCTGTTCTACTAAACTTCTCACCTGGAATGGTTCTTAGTTCTCTTCGAATCACGTGTTCTTTGGTACGGTCATTACCAAAGATTTTAATATTTTTTATGGTCGCCTGAGGACCTTCAATAATCCTGATTTCGTAATCGATGGTATCGTTGTATACCGCAGTTTCTACAGGGTCAGTATTAAAAAACAAATAACCATCATCTTGATAAATACCGCTGATATCACCACCTTCTGCTGCTGCAGATTTACCTAATTTTTTATTTAGGGTTTCGAGGTTATAAATATCGCCTTTACGTATACCCAAAATGGCAGTTAAAATAGAATCTGAATATTTTGTATTACCTCTCCAAGTGATGTTACCAAAATAATAACGGCGACCTTCACTTACTTTGATATCGATATTGATATGTCCGTTTCCATTGTAATAAACGGTATCATTAACAATGGTCGCATCTCTATAACCAAGTGAGTTATAATAATCTAAAATATTGTCTTTGTCTTCTTCGTATTTTTTAGTGTCAAACTTGGCACTAGAAAATTTTATACGCGCATAGGGATCAAGAACTTTTTTGGTTTTTGTAAATGTCAAAAAACCTTTTTCTTTCATGTACTGTTCAAAGCTATAACGTTGTGTTTTCACAATTTTAGGCTCATCAAATACAGGGAATAAAGTAAGTCTAGATTTTTCGTGAACTTCTTTTAATTTCTTTTTTAAGAGACCCGCTTCTACGGTATTACCTCCAAAATTGATATTGTTGATGCGTACTTTAGGACCTTTATCAATTACAAAATCAAGTAATAAAGTGTTTTCGTAAGTCGAATCTGATTTTTCTAAAATTTTAACTTGTGCACTTTGAAAACCTTTTTCGGCATAGAATTTTTTAATGGCTTCTACCGCAGAAATTTTCATGTTTTCTGTGATCACGCGGTTGCGGACAAGTCCTGTCTTACCGGTTAAATCTTCTGCGTCACTTTTACTTACGCCTTTAAATAAAAAGTTAGATAAACGTGCACGTTCAGTTACCGCAATTTCAATTTCAATATTTTTATCTTCAAGCTTTGTAATAAAAATTTCTACGTCAGAGAAATAGTTTTGCCCCCATAATTTTGTAATGGCTTTAGAAAATAAATCGCCGCCTGGAATAACAACTTCATCTCCAACATTAACATTGGCAATCGAGATTAAAAGGTTTTCATCAAAAAAGCTATTACCTGTAACTTTAATAGCACTGATTTTATATTTTTTGGGCGTTTTTTGATTGTAAATATTAATAAGATCCGCATCAACATTGGTAATAATCGTATCCTTTTTTTCTTGCGCACTGGCTACAGTACTTGCAAGCGATAAAACGATTGCCAACATCAATAATTTGTACACTTTCTGCATCTTTTTCTATTTGTTATATCGCTGGCTGATCTTTCACCACAGCAGATTTCGTCTATTTTAGTTCTTATAAGTGGAGCAAATTAACGGGAATAATGAAAAGTCTTTGTTAAATCGCTATAACTTATTAAATAATTATATAATACATATGGTGTTTAGACCTTATCTTCTTCTTGAATTTGTTTTCCTGTTTTACCAAACCTACGTTCTCTTTGCTGAAAATCAAGTATTGCTTCATTTAAATGAGCCTTTCTGAAATCTGGCCACAATATAGGGGTAAAATAGAGCTCTGCATAAGCAAGTTGATATAATAAAAAATTGCTTATACGAAATTCGCCACTGGTTCTTATCACAAGTGCCGGATCTGGAATTCCTTTTGTACACAAATAGTCAGCAAAGGTATCTTGTGTAATTAACTGCGGGTCCAAACTGCCTGCCTGAACATCCAAAGCGATTTGCTTCACCGCATTTATAATTTCCCATCTGCTACTATAACTCAGCGCCATAATAAGCGTTAATCCAGTATTGCCAGCCGTTAACTCAAGGGCTTCTTCAAGTTCAGTTTGCGCAAAATCAGGAAGCATTTGCCTGTCCCCAATAACTTGCAAACGAATGTTGTTTTTATTTAATGTAGGAACTTCTTTTCGGATGGTATCAACCAGTAAACTCATGAGACCTGCTACTTCATTCGCTGGGCGGTCCCAATTTTCGGTACTAAATGCATAGAGTGTTAAATAGCCAATACCTAATTCTGCTGCACCTTCCACGATATTTCTAACGCTTTCTACGCCATGAAAATGGCCAAATAAACGGTCTTCGCCTTTTTCTTGTGCCCAACGCCCATTACCATCCATAATGATGGCAACATGTTCCGGTAAACGACTGGGATCTATTTGAGGCTTAAGGTCTTCCTGCATGCTTAAAAAAAGGGTTTATAGGCTGCAAAATTAACGAAAAAACAGAGGTTTGCGCTGAATACTTTGCCTAATTATAGCCAAAACAGCTTATTGGACAGGCTTTGGACACTTATAGGTTTGTAAATTAAAGGAAATCCCCACTTTAATGCCTGCAAAAACGTCGGTTTGAAGGGTATTTCCTCTTTGTCTACCCTTAATTCCTATCGGATTGCCCGTTTCGTAACTGCGGTCTTGCAGCAAAAATGCAGGAGATGGAGACCCATCAGGTAGTGTAGGAAAGGCATCTGGCGCATACACCCCACTCACATCGTCGAGATGATCGGTATTGGTAAAGCGGTACATCAGCTCTCCAAAAACATTGAACTGCTCACTTAAGGCATACTTAACGCCAAGCGTAAGTGGAACCGACACCGCAATGGGCGCATAGGTTTTAAATGTTGGATACGCCGAAGACCCTTGTCCTTCAGTTCCTAATGGTCTTAAATAATATTTTTGATTGCCCAAAAACGCATAGGGGTCATAAGAAAACGCTCCAACACCCACGCCAATATAAGGTGTAAACCTAAAATCTTCGAAACCTGGTTGAAATGCAAAAAAGTTAAAATCAAAGGAAAGCGCCGCCTCCCATACATGGCTGTTAAAACTGAGGTTTCGTCTGCGCTGACTTACATTGTTACTATACTGATCAGCATAACCAAGCATCGCATACTCGCCACTGAGCCTAACACTCATGTAATTGTTAAATTGCTTTCGAAAAAAAATACCCGCGTTGGCTTTAGGTCTATTAACAGCGGCGGTAGGATTTAAATCACCAAAATAATGCCCAGCTCCAGCTCCAATACCAAACTCGCCTTGATGCACAAAACTTTGCATCAGTTGTGCACTTGCAGTGAAACCACTACAGCCAAGTAAGATAATAAATATGAAATGTTTTAACATGTGCCGAGGCTTGCTTGATGTAAAGTAGCAACAAAAATAAATACCAAAAATGTTAATTTCTTTTATCAAGGCCCCAAGTAAGCTTGGTTCTGAGCGTAGACAAGAAACTATTTTCGTTTAATCGGACAAGATTTACGCAAAACTGCTCTTTTCTAATGGCCAATTGTACGGTTTTATCAACGATTTCTTTGCGGGCATCAAGTGCACAAATAAATTGATCTGCCCTTCCTTCAATTTCAAATGATACCACGTTTGTATCTGGGATAACAATGGGACGCACATTTAAATTATGAGGCGCAACGGGTGTAATCACAAAACTTGCTGCATCCGGAAATAATATAGGACCATTGCAACTCATACTGTAACCCGTAGATCCTGTTGGCGTGGATACAATGAGTCCATCGGCCCAATAGGTATTTAAAAATTCTCCATTAATGTACGTGTGTATTTTAATCATGGGAGAAATATCGCGTTTGTGAATCGCAAATTCATTTAGTGCAAAAGGCGTGTCACCAAAAAGACCTTCGTTAGAATCGAGATGAATAAGTGCCCGTTTATCTACTACAAACGTTCTATTCACAATAGCTTCTACTGCACTTTGTAATGCATCTGGGCTAATGCTTGCTAAAAATCCGAGTCTACCAAAATTGATACCTAATATAGGAATGCCAGAATCTTTAACCAGTGTAACGGCGTCAAGCATCGTACCATCGCCACCTAAACTAATCAGACAATCTATGGTAGCATCTAAATCTGAAGAAACTTTAAATGGTATGAGTGAAGCGGTGGCATCAGCCGGCAAATCGGCGTGCATGAGTAGTTGATGAAACACATGTATTTCAACGTCATGGGGCGCTAATGCTTCAAGCAGTAAAGCCAGCGGATTAGGCGTTGCCAAATCTAAACCTCTACTATAAATTGCAATTTTCATGTGCGTATATTCAAATCAAAAACATCAAAAATTAAATTCGCCCTGCAAATATAAGCCTTCCCGCCCTAGCTGGTTGCGGCTATATTCTACACGAAAGACAAAATCATATACACTTACAAGGTCTATCCCGGCCCCATAGGTGTACAACAGTGTATTACTTAAGGTGTTAGAAGGCCCTGCATATTTATGATAGGCATAACCAGCATCGGCAAACATTTTTAAATAAAGCCTGATAGGGATTTTTTCATGATTTTTTATGGGTATCGGATTTGTGAGGGTGAAATTTTTTACATTAAAATGCAAAGCGTTTCTTGATACCACACCAGCCGTTCCATCTACTACATAATATTCGAGCCCTCTTAATTGCATACCACCATACCCAATAAGTCTACTATTTGAAAATACAGAGTCGATAGGTGATTTATAAGCAGTGGTTGCGTCTAATATTAAAAAACTTTTACTACTTATTTTTTTAGCATACAATTGTCTTGCACTGATTTGAAAAATGGATTGCCCCCGAGAAGCAAATCTTTTCAACAAAAAAAAGTCTGTATAATATCCGGATGTGGGATACACAATATTCGAAACGTTGATATACTGATAACGGTAACTAAGATCAAGTGCTGCCTGACTATTTGTTTGACCTGGATAATAATTTTTTTGAACCTTTAGAATCGTATCAGCAATCGTTTCATTAAAATAACTAAGTCTGATGGTAGTTCGTTTAAAACGGTCTGGCCTATAAGAATAAGATCCATCAATACGCCATGTTTTTCTGGCGTCGGATGTGTGCCTTAAAAACACCTGCTTGTTTGCAACTGTTGCAATATTCAATTCTTTTTGTGTGGCGTGTAAAAAACCTACACTAAACCCTTTAGTGAGTTTTTTATCGATAAACGGAATGGTGTACCGCGCCGAAAACTGTCTGTTGTAGCCAGTTATGAGCCATACATTTAAATTATCGTTTCTGCCAGACACATTGTTTTGAATAAATTTTACGCCATAATTGACGCGGTCTAAACTTCTATTTTGATCTACCCACCACTGGTTAAAATTTCGATCTACGAGTCTAAAATAAGGCAGCGGCAATAGATACCATCTTTCTTTTACTTGAATACGAATTTGCCACTGGCTAGCAACCGCCATGGTATCGATTTGAACATCCACAAATAGTTGCGTGTTCATCAATAATTGTTTGGACTGAATGATAGCGGGTGCTAACTGCTGTGCATCAAGTGAATCACCTTTTGCAAATGGAAGTTCCCGTAAAATAATATAATATTTTGTTTTTGTATTACCCGCAATATCAATACTACCAATGGGCATTTTTTGTTGCGCCAAACAAGTAAAAGAAAAACCTAAAATAAAAATGAAAAAAAGTAGGCGCATATAATAAAGCGTTTACACCTACATGTTGAGGTATGAAAGTAAATGATTGTAATTTTCTTTCAACTCGTTTTGATAATTTTCTTCGCCAAAATAATATTTTACGCTGTAATCATATCGCTGAAATGTTGCCACAATCGTAGAAACTTCTATTCGATTAATTTTAATCGTCACTAATAACATGCCTGTTTGCGGATCATTAGCCGTATTAAGTTGTGTAACATAAGCGTCATTGGTTTCAATGAGTCGCACAATTTCTCCAAAAGAATATTGCCTTCTTTCCATCTCTAAAACAATAACACCACCCTTAGTATCTGCACCTAAATAACTGGTAAGGATAGTTAGCATATGCTTTGCCGTAATTACACCTAGTAAATCTGCAGAAGTTGAAACAACGGGGAGCATTGTTAATTCGTGCAATGATAATAGTGAGGAAGCCGCTAAAAAATGTGCATCGGCGTGCACAGATGCCATAATAAAATCATCTTGTAAAGTAGCAATGACAGCTGTTTCATCAGTATCTAGCAGGGCATTTTTATCTACGATGCCAACAAATTTATCTTCTGTTACTACACACAAATGTTGTAAGTCGTAATCCTCCATCAATTGGAGTGCAAAAGATGCTTTATCCAATAAATGAACAGAAGGGAAACTGGTATTAATGAGTTGTGCTGCTAGCATGGCTGAGCTGGTTCAAAAATGCTTCTAAAATTTGGTTGAACTCCTGAGGCACTTCCATCATGGGTGCGTGTCCGCATTTGTCTACAAAATGAAGTTTGCTATTTGGAATGAGTTTGTGAAATTCTTCACCCACATAAGGCGGCGTAACAATATCATTATTACCCCAAATTAAAAGTGTGGGCTGTTGTATTTGACTAAGCTCCGGACCTAAATTACTTCTGATGGCACTTTTTGCTAGGGCTAATATTTTAATCACTTTTAATCGGTTTCTTGTGATTTCAAATACTTCGTCTACCAGTTCTTTGGTGGCAACAGCAGGATCGTAAAAAGTTTGTTCCGTTTTATTTTTAATATAATCGTAGTCACCTCTTTTTGGATAACTATCACCCATTGCTTTTTCGAATAAGCCACTACTACCAGTTAAAGTAAGAGACTTTATTTTTTCGGGATGCTTGAGTACGTGCACGAGACCAACATGTCCACCAAGTGAATTACCAAGTAAGTGAATACCGGTATATCCTTTTGCTTCAATAAAATTATGTACTATTTTTTCGAGCCCATTTACCGTTGTGTGAAAAATATCCAAATCAAAAAGTGGCAAAATGGGAACGATTACTTTATTGCGGTGTCTAAAATGCTCAATTAAATGTTCGAAATTACTGAGCGCGCCAAACAGTCCATGGAGTAAAAGCAAGGGTTCTCCTGTACCTTCTTCGATGTAACTAATTTTATCTTGAACTTTAATTTCGTAATTCATGAGCACGTGTATAGAACAAGGCTAAAATAATGATTTTAATAGGAATCACGGCATTAAATAACGATGAATTATAATATACTTATTGCACCTGTTTGCCTAAGGTTTCAAAATGAGCCCCCAAACTGGTAAACATATCCTTAAAGATAGGTATCACCTCACCAATTGTATTTAGTACTTTAGGTCCCCAAGGCGCAATGTAGCTATAGGTTTTAGAGGCTGATTTAGTTGCTTCGGTAATTAAATGCAGTTTGTCCCCGTAAAAAAGGACCACACTCCAAATAGTCATATAAATAGCACCAAAAAGTAAGATGCCCGCTAGTTTATTAGCCCATCCAAGTAATACGAGTTCGGCAGCTTTTTGAAACATACCAGCCACCAAACGAACAATGAGTGTAACCGCTATCATGATGAGCAAAAAAGATACAAACGGAAGCCAACTTGCTGTTATGCCTGTATCATGCCCTATTTTAGATGCAACAACTGTCGAAAGTTTAGTAGCAGCAGTTAATCCTATAAGTAGCGCTGCAAATGAAAATAGTGCAATGATAAAGCCTTTTGTATAGCCCTTAAATAGGGCTCCAATTAAAATGATTGCACAAATAATATCTAGTACCACGTTTTCTTTTTTGTATTAAGTGAAGCTACATAAATTAAGCCAATGCCGCTTTAACTGCAGCTGCAACTGCTTTTCCGTCTGCCTGTCCTGCCAATTGCTTTGAAGCAACACCCATCACTTTTCCTAAATCCTGTGGTCCAGTAGCACCAACGGTTGCAATAATTTGTGCTACAATTTCTTTAATGGCTGCTTCATCAAGTTGCGCTGGCAAAAACTTTTCGATCACAGCAATTTCTTCGATTTCTTTTTGGGCTAAGTCTGCTCTATTTTGCTCTTGGTAAATAGTAAGCGAATCTTTTCTAGATTTCACTAATTTTTGTAAGAGTTTGAGTTCCACTTCTGCGGTAATAGAACCACCAGCACCTGGATCTGTTTTTGCTTTTATGATTTCCGCTTTAATGGCACGTAACCCTCTTAATAACGCTTCGTCCTTTGATTTCATAGCGTCTTTCATTTGCGCCATTACTTGTTCTTCTAAAGTTGCCATAGTATGTTGATTATTTATTTTTTTGAATTTGACTGTCTCTAAATTTTTTATAAAAAGATTTAGCAAACTCTTTCATTTCATTAGCGAGCGCTTGATCTTGAGTGGCTCTAATAAAAGTATCTGCCATTCCCATCAATGTTTGGTAGTAAAAATCTGCCATTTCATCCACCATCATGTCTTTGGTCCACAAATCAATGCGGAGCGCAGACTTATCTGCAGCATCCCAAAATGCAAGCATCATCGCTCTTGCAGATTGTGCCATATCGGCGGTACTGTCGGATGCATTCCACTTGATATCCTGTGGCACTTTGTTTTCATCTAAATGAACTTCGATATTGATATTAGATTGACGCGTCATGAAGTAAGTTTTTGCAAAAATAAGCCTAAAGCATGTTATAGCTATGCCTATATCTCTTTAAATAAATAGGGCGTTTGGGTTAAATTGAGATTTTGTAAGAACAAAAGGCCGTTTTGATTCCGCTCTTCTTTTATTTTTTCGTTTTTATACACTAAAAGGAGCGCTTCCGCAATGCCAGTAGGCGTTGTTTCTGAATAGCTTGTAACCATATCAACCATACCCATAGCCGCAGCAAATGAATGAGATGCGATCACTGAAATGCCCGCTTTAGCGGCTTCTAGCCCTATTAAATAAGATGCAGCACCCGCTTCTAATAAAACCGTAGCGTAGGCACTTGAAAGAATCTGATACCAGTTATGTACCGTAAGGCCTGCCGGAACAACCACCACATCGGCCCTATACTTATATGTGCGCAATTTTTCTTCTAAAAACGAACGCTGTACACCATTTACAGGCACTAGTAACAGTTTCATGTTGCTTTGTTGCCACTTTTTAAAAAATGAAAAAGCTTGTAAAAGCTCAATACTACTTATGTTTTCATGGGCTACCGCTAAAAAATATTCGGTGCCGCCAGCATGTGTACCCTTGTACATCAGCTGTAAATTATAATCAATCGGATAAATTTCGGAAGAAGGCACAATAGAAATAGTTGCGATGCTATCTTTTCGAATACCAAATTGCTCCTCTAATTGTTGAGCCGCCCTCGCCTCTACAACAAGCCACTGTTTTACATGTTGGATCGACTTTTTAAATAAATAACGCTCAAATTTAGATAAGTTACCTTCAAACAAACATATTTGAGGAATGGTTGTACGTACTGCATACCTGCCACTCAATTGCAACCACAGAGCGGGTTGTAGAGGATTAAGTAGTTTTGGTGCCGTAACTTCGTACCAGATTTTTTCTGACACAAAACTAGATCGGTCATATTTTGTTTTTATCCAACTGCAATTGGGTGCACCTACAAAACTAGTAGGTTGTGCAGTGTCAGACAATAATATAAATTGATGCTCAGGATGCGCATGAATTTCGCCTTCTAGCCATTTCCAAATGAAACGACCAATGCTTGAAAAATTGGTATCACGGATACCCACTAAAGTGACTGCTATTTTCATGAACTGCAAAGATACTTACATCTTTTCCACGGATGCAAATTAGCGTGTTAAGGGGCTCAATACTTATCATACTTTTACAACATGCAAACCAAACTGCAACAGTTAGACTTATTTGGAAATCCGACACAAGACCAAGGCGGGGCTAAAGAAAAAAAGAAAGCCAAGGCCAAGCCAGTAGTGGAACCGGTTTCGCTAGTGGAACCGTCGGTGCCTGCTGAAACAAGTTTTGCTGAGCCTGTTGCCGAACCGGTATCAATAATAGAACCCTCGGTGACTACTGAACCTGTATATGTCGAAAGACCCAGACAGCCCCGCATTACAATAGAAAAGATAGCTGGCAAAAGAGGGCGCAAATCGTATAGCGAAATAGATACCGAAATAGATTTAATAGAAATTCCGGACGAAAAAGTATTATCTCAAAAATTATATTACACCATCAGCGAAGTAGCAAGTTGGTTTAAAGTAAACACTTCTTTACTACGTTACTGGGAAAATGAATTTGATATTTTAAAGCCCCGCAAAACAAGAAAAGGCGACCGCTTATTTAGAGTAGAAGATATCAAAAATTTACAAATTATTTACTTTTTACTACGTCAAAAAAAGTATTCGATAGAAGGCGCAAGAACCTATTTAAAACAAAACAAATCGCAGGCCGATACGCAGGCGCAGCTAGTACAAACCTTAACTAAGTTTAAAACTTTTTTATTGGAACTAAAAGCTGGACTTCACTAATTTCAATACTTACGACTGCTTTACCACAACGTCGGTACTAGATGCCGCTAATTCAATATTGTGTGCCTCTAATAGTCCAATCAAAGCCATATTTACTTTTTCTCTTAGTATTAAATAGGCTTCGTATTCATCAGTCGCTGATGAAAAATATTCTACAATTACAATGTGCGCATGCTTTCCAGTATCATGCAAATAGACATGAAAACTATCAATTTGTTGGCCACTTAAATAATGACGCATTGCAGTTAATAAAGTAGACAATGCACTTGCAGATGCACTTAAAGAAAGCTCTAATTGTAATTCAGTTTTGCGCTGTGTTCGTAAACTAATATTGTCAACTATGGTATCTACCATTTGTTTATTGGGAACAGAAATATATGTTTTTTCGTTGGTGCGAATACGCGTACTGCGCAATCCAATTTTTTCTATGGTGCCCGTAAACCCATTTACTTTCACCTGTTCGCCTACTGTAAACGGCTTATCAAAAAATATAATAAACGAAGCGATTAAATTTTCCATACTCTCTCTCGTAGCAAGGGCTACAGCAGCTCCAACCAAACTCAATCCTGTTAAAATACTACCTATATTTTTATTGAAAGAGAATTTCAAAATCAAGAGTACCCCAATAATGATCAGTATAACCTTAAAAAAGTCTTTAAAGAAAATGATCAGTTGATTGTCCTGCTGGTCTTTGGTTACATTGGCACGCTCTTCTAAAACCATCGCCATAAAATCAATTACACGAAGGCATAGCCAAATAAAAACCACTACCAGTGCCCCATTCATGAGCGCATCTAATATGTGCCTAGTAGTCGTTTTATACACTGTAAAATCAAAAGCGGCAGGAAATTTTAGCTTATCAATGGCAATCATTGAAATGGTCAATAATAAATAAGTGCCCAGCGGTTGGACCACTAAATCCAAAAAGGATTGCTTGGGTAAATTGTGCTTACTATTGGTGATTAGCTTAAAAAGTTTACTCGCTAAAAATTTTGAAATAAGCTTTTTAAAAATTAGTGTAACAAGTATGGTGCCTAACACAATAAGATAAGCCTGTACCGTATTGTCTAATATTTTTAGTTCCATATAGCAATTTCCATTTTTTCGCCATCAAAACTTGCGTAGGTAAAATTTTGAATCCAATCACCTAAATTAATATAATGACTGTTTCCAATTGTTAAGTCCAGCGGAAAATGGCGATGACCAAAAATTAAATAATCGTAATGTGCTTTTTTCAACACCTCTTTACTGTAACAAATAAGCCACTCATTTTCTTCGCCTAAAAACTGTGCATCGGCATTACCCGTTTTAGCCCTGCTTTTACGACTAAAATAATTGGCGACACCAACACCCATATCGGGATGCATCCACTTAAACAACCATTTACAAAGGGGATTGGTAAATATTTTTTTAATAAACTTATAGCCTGCATCTCCGGGGCCTAAACCATCACCATGCGCGATAAAGCAGGACTTATTATTAAACAAAAATTGCTGTGGGCTATGATATACTTGACAGCCAAGTTCATTTTCAAAATAATCACGCATCCAAAGGTCGTGATTGCCGGTAAACACATGCACTGGAATACCTTTATCCGTAAGTTTTGCAATTTGTCCAAGTAATCGAACAAATCCTTTGGGCACTACATGATCGTACTCAAACCAAAAATCAAAAATATCTCCTACAATAAAAACAGCAGCTGTCTTATCCTCTATAGATTGTAAAAATGAAACTACTTTTTTTTCACGCTCCAAACTAGCCGTGTAATTAGGTGCGCCCAAATGAAAATCTGAGAGCAAATAAATTTTACGGCTAGAAGATGCATGAATGGTAGCTGTCATGTGCTTTTAATTATTTCTGTCTACTAAAAAACAGTACACTTCTTTAGGACCATGCACACCTACAACGAGTGTTTTTTCAATATCTGCCGTTCTACTAGGGCCACTAGCAAGCGTTATCAGTGAAGGCAAGTGGTTGCCATAATGTTTGGTAATTGATCGTAACCCATCTGAAATATCATACACCACTTGATCCGTGTAGGCAATACAAATATGAATAGGCGCATATACACTCACGGTTCTACCACTTTCTTGACCAGCAGAGAGAATCATACTCCCTGTACGTGCAATTAAGTTATCGCAACTTGTAATCGCAGCATCACAATATTCTAAATCTTCAGATTGCATGCCACCAAAGCCAGCTTTGGTTAGCATTTCAATTAAGGCATTTTCTCTACAGTAAGTTTGCTTCCAATTGCGCTGTATAAAAAGCATACTTAATTGCGATGCAAGTTCTTTTTCACTAGCACAAAATGCAAACTTCCCTTGCAACCCAGAAAAATTTTCAGCAAATAACACCGACAAATCTTCTTTGGTGGTTGGGTATGTTGTGGAAGCCGTATCAACCGCCGAAAATGGCACAGGCACTGGCGTAGCCAGTGCCTGTTTTATCTTTTGTAAAATATTTTCTCTTGCGCTTTTAGCCATCCTTCTGCTATTAAATAGATTCTTCTGTTGATGTTTGATCTTCTGATGCACCAGGTGCTTCAGGTGCAGCAGCTACCGGTGCAGCTTGCTCATCTGTAACTTCTGGCACTACCTCTACTTCAACTACCTTTTTTTCTTCGAAAGGTCTTTTGCCAATCAATACTTCAACATCAGATTTATGCAACACTTCTTTTGCAAGTAATTCTTTTGCTAAAATTTCAACGGCTTCTTTTTTATCACGAAGTAATTGAAGTGTGCGCTGGTATGCTTCTTCAATAATACCACGCACTTCATGATCAATAATTTTACCAGTCTCTTCGCTGTATGGTTTGGTAAACGTATTTTCTTGTGAAGGATCATAGTAACTCACGTTACCTACTTTGCTATTCATACCATATGCAGTAACCATACTGTATGCTATACGCGTAATTTGTTGTAAGTCGTTGGAGGCGCCCGTAGAAATTTTTCCAAAGAATATTTCTTCTGCAGCTCTACCACCTAAGGTCATACAAATTTGATCCATTAACTGATCCGTATTGTATAAGTACTGCTCGGTTGGTGTATACTGCGCATAACCAAGTGCCGCCGTACCACGAGGTACAATCGTTACTTTTAAAAGCGGATACGCGTGTTCTAAAAACCAACCACAAACGGCGTGACCTGCTTCGTGGTAGGCAATAATAGATTTTTCGTGCGGCGCTATTATTTTATTTTTCTTTTCAAGACCACCAATAACACGGTCAATGGCATCTTGGAAATCTATCATCTCCACCGAATCCTTTCCTTTTCTAGCAGCAATCAATGCAGCTTCGTTACAAACGTTTGCAATATCAGCACCTGCAAATCCAGGTGTTTGTTCTGCTAGTTTATGTAAATCAAGTGCTTCAGAAATTTTAATAGGCTCAAGGTGCACTTTAAAAATTTCTTCTCTTCCTTTTACATCTGGTTTGTCAATTGAAATTTGACGATCAAAACGTCCAGGTCTTAATAGGGCGCTATCTAATACATCAGGGCGGTTGGTAGCAGCTAAAATAATAATGCCCGTGTCACCACCAAATCCATCCATTTCAACTAATAGTTGATTTAAGGTATTTTCACGCTCATCGTTACTCATCATGGCATTTTTACCACGTGCACGTCCTATCGCATCAATTTCATCAATAAAAATAATACAAGGTGCTTTTTCTCTTGCTTGCTTAAATAAATC
Source organism: Chitinophagaceae bacterium (assembly GCA_947459295.1). Lineage (GTDB taxonomy): Bacteria > Bacteroidota > Bacteroidia > Chitinophagales > Chitinophagaceae > Sediminibacterium. The sequence goes on along the minus strand of CANHCY010000011.1, from coordinate 43,382 downwards.
ACGCACACGACTTGCACCTACACCCACAAACATTTCAACAAAGTCAGATCCACTTAAACTAAAGAAAGGAACCTGCGCTTCACCTGCCATTGCTTTTGCAAGTAATGTTTTACCCGTACCCGGAGGGCCTACTAGTAAAGCTCCTTTTGGAATTTTACCACCAAGCGCTGTATATTTTTTTGGATTTTTTAAGAAGTCAACAATCTCCATCACTTCCACTTTTGCTTCGTCTAATCCAGCAACGTCTCCAAAGTTGATATTTACTTTAGCGCCTTTATCAAATAAAGTAGCTTTTGATTTTCCAATATTAAAAATACCACCTGCTCCACCGCCTGGACCACCAGCACCACCGCCCATTTTACGCATGAGTAGTAACCAAACTACTACAATGATTACAAGCGTAAAAATTGACTGAAGTACGCCGCCCATCCAATCTGCAGCTTTTACAATATCTCTTTTAACTTCTGGTAATTGATGTTGCTCCGTAAATTTTTGAAGATTTTCATCAAAAGATTTCCAGTCCAACACTTCGAAAACAAATAAAGGTGCACCCTTTACTTTTTCTTTAGGTAACACCACGCCAAACTTTTTAACGTAGAATTCTTTTTTAAGACTGTCTCCATTAATGTATACCTGTACCTCATCTTTATTTTTTACAAAATCAAGTTTGGTCACATCACCTGCTAATAGCATTTGCTGTTTGAACTCCTGCTCCGTTGTCTTTTTTAACTCCGGCGAAAAGTTCATGATTTGAGAAACTAATAAACCAACAATGACAACGCCATAAATCCAATAGATATTGAATTTAGGACCTTTCTTGCCGCCTTTTCCTTTCTCCTGAAAATTAAATTTTGGTTGCTTCTCTTCTGACATATGGTTTCTATTATTCGTGGATTTGTGATACTGCATCACTCCACATTTCTTCTAATTTATAAAATTCTCTGGCTTCTGGATGCATCACGTGCACCACTACATTCACATAATCAATGATCACCCATTGCAATGCTTTTCGTCCTTCGTGTTTATATGGATTTTCGCCGCAGACTTGTTTTACCTCATCTTCGATGTGATCAGCAATGGCTCGCACTTGTGTGGTACTGGATGCTTGGCACACAATAAAAAAATCGGCAGCAGCTTCTTCAATTTTACGTAAATCTAAACTTACAACATGCTCACCTTTTTTATCTAAAATGGCATTAATGATGGTCTTAAGAATTTTAGAGCTCTTGGTTAATCGGGTAATCGTACTTTTTGGTCGATTTTTTAATACAGAAAGGGGTTCCAACAATACAGTTATTTAGTGATTAATAATTTGATTTAGACGTAGCTCTTGTAACTTCGTCAAAAATACTAATTCTTTGGCTTCAGCAGGCTTAAATACACCCATCGGTTTACCATTTACAGAATTAACTGAAGTAGATAGTACCAACATCTATGCCATGAACCAAGTTAAGACAAACCTGGCTGGGCACGGCGCTGCATTTCTTGCACAGAAACAATGGGCAGGAAAGGGTCAAATGGGTAAGGTTTGGGAGGCAGAAAGCGGTCAAAACATACTTTTATCGGTGGTTTTGGACCCAAAAAAGCTTGTTTTTAACGGTTCCGAGCTGGAACCATCCATTGTAAGCATGGTAATGGCGGTTGGATGTTTTAACTTTTTTATTACATATGCCGGTGACGAAACGCGCATTAAATGGCCCAATGATATTTACTGGCGTGACAGAAAGGCAGCAGGTATTTTAATTGAAAATAGCTTTAGAGGACCTATCTGGCAGTGGAGCATTGCAGGTATGGGGGTTAATATCAACCAAACGAGTTTTGGAACCGAATTAAACAAAGCAGTTTCACTCAAACAAATAACGGGTAAAACCTATATCGTAAAAGACCTAGCGGTTGAATTATGCGGCTGTATTCAAGACGCTTTGGATTTATTGTTAATCCAGGGGCCTGATGCACTTATTGCGCTATACAACAATACGCTTTATAAAAAAGGAGCGCTTGTAACAGTAGCCGTAAACGAAGTAATTAAAACAGTTACCATTTGCAGGGTGCTACCAAATGGATATTTAGAAATTGAAAACGAAAACGGCACCAAAGAATCTGTTGCACTTGGTACCGTAAAATGGTTATCATAAAATAAAACAAACAACATGGTTTCAACTATAAAATTGACACAGTTTTCTCATGGCGCAGGTTGCGGATGTAAAATTGCACCGGCGGTATTAGAAACTATTTTAGCTTCTTCCTTACCAAAAATGGAACATAAAAATTTACTGGTGGGATACGGAAGTAAAGATGACGCGGCCGCCTATGATATGGGAAACGGTCAAGCCATTATTAGCACCACCGATTTTTTTACACCTATTGTTGATGATGCGGTAGCCTTTGGAAAAATTGCAAGTGCCAATGCCATTAGTGATGTGTATGCGATGGGCGGTAAGCCACTCATGGCTATTGCAATACTGGGTTGGCCAGTGAATACATTACCTGCAGCCCTTGCAGCAGAAGTGTTAGAAGGGGCACGAAGCATTTGTGCCGAAGCGGGCATTCCACTTGCGGGTGGTCATAGTATTGACAGTACCGAACCTATTTTTGGATTAGCAGTAACAGGTATTACACCCATTGCAAATCTCAAAAAAAACAACACTGCAAAACAGGGTGATGTGCTCTTTGTTACAAAACCAATTGGAGTCGGCATACTAGCAACTGCACAAAAAAGAGACGCATTAGCACCAGAAGATCTTGCACCATTTATACATCAGTTAACAACACTTAATAAAGTAGGGGAAATACTGGGCGGCATTCCTGAAGTGCACGCACTCACTGATATCACTGGGTTTGGACTACTTGGCCATCTAATTGAAATGGCCGAAGGCAGTGAACTTTCTGCGCATATTTTTTATTCGAAAATAAAAATGATAGAAGCGGCTAAAAAATATTTAGCGCAGCGCATGGTGCCAGATGCAACGTATCGAAACTGGAATAGTTACAGCACTAAAACAAGTTTTGATCCGGGCGTTAATGTAATGGAAGCATTTAGCATGTTGCCGGATCCGCAAACAAATGGCGGATTACTTGTAGCGGTAGATCCTACTGCAGTAGACATCATAAAAGATGTGTTTACAAAGCATGGACTTGCTGATTTTATAGAGCCCATTGGTGTATTAGAAGTAGCAGGTGATAAAGTCGTAATCGTAAAAAATTAAGCGTTAAAATCAAACGCTAAAAAACCATATTCCCTTTGTTTTTTATTTGCTCATTGGTAAGCTCTGCCACCATTTGAACACCGTTTATTGCTTTTACGGTTTGCTTGATCCAGTTGCATTTTTCATCATCTACAAAATCTCCTTTTGTGAGCCACAAAAAATCCATATGCCTAAATTCAGGCAATAAGTATTCGCCATCACACTGGTTATGATATAAGTAATGTACTAAAAAACTGTTGGGTTCTTTAGATTCGTAAATACTAAAATAATAACTGCGGTCCTTTTTTTTGAGATGAATTTCGATGGCTGGATTGAGTCTAAACTGATGCCCCAATTGATTATTTAATTGCAAACAAAATTGATGGCTTTTGATTGGCGCAATAATGCCGAGCAAACGCGTGTCATCAAAAAAATCTTCGTTGAGTTCGTCAATATTGAGTTTCAGTTTCATACTAATAATTGATTGCTTCCTTTAAAAGGTAACAGAAATATTTATTTCGTCGGTACCGCGTTTTATGCGTAGCTGGGTTTGATCGCCTTTTTTAAACTTGCTCAGTGTTTGCATATAACTATTCACGTCAACAAATTTATAATCACCTAATTGTAGTAAAATATCGCCTGCTTTTAAGCCTAATTTTTCTGCGAGTTTACCTGGGCTCACGCCATCAATGCGCATTCCAGTGCCGCTATAACCATAATCCGGAATAACGCCTAAGCTAACCGTAAACTTAGTGCTACGGCCCATTTGAGGCTCTGTTGTTTTGATAAAATCAAGCTTAGGTAAACTATCTGTTATGCCCATAATTTGATACGCCAATTTTACAATTTGAGCAGTGGCTTCGTAATTTATTTTATCAGCGTCATCGCTTGCTTTGTGATAATCGGGGTGACTTCCTGTAAAGAAAAATTGAACCGGAACACCCGCTCTATAAAAACTAGCGTGATCACTTGGTCCACTACCCGTGCTATCAAATTTTACAAGAAGTGGCGTACTTGCCAGTTTCCAAATGTTACTCCATTTACTAGAAGTCCCGTAACCGCCCACGGTTAATTTGTGGGAAGTATCGTAACGGCCTACCATATCCATGTTAAGCATATAATTAATTGACCCTGTCGTGGTTGGATTTTCTATCCAATGTTTACTTCCTAAAAGGCCTAACTCTTCTCCAGAAAAATGAAGAAATAAATAATTATTTTGCGTAGGCGATTTTTGTTGTAACAAGCGTGCAATTTCAAGTAGCGCAGCGGTACCACTGGCATTGTCATCTGCACCATTATGAATGACATGTCCGGTATCAAGTGCATTTTTATCTTCGTTAAATCCAAGGTGATCGTAATGTGCACCAATGACAATTGTATTTGCTGCTCCATTATTAATAAATGCCGCAACATTGGTTGCAGGGCGTTTTTTTTCTGCAATTTGTACTTTTAATTGAATGTTTAAAGTAGCAGAAGGATCTGAAAAATGTTGCAGGCCAGCTTGTGTGATATAAATGACAGGAATTGAAAATACATCGGTTTTATCATTTTTATTAAATAAAATATTATCAACAATAGATCCTGTATTATAAAGTATAAAAGCAGTAGCACCCTTTGCTGCAGCGGCTGTTACTTCTTTTTTAATCCATGCCTCTATGTCAAAATGCGGATTCGATTTGTTTTCTTCAAGGGTTTCTTTAATGTCTTTAAACCAAGGCTGTCCTTTTTCATGTAATGCCATAGCAGGCTTTCCAGTAATACTTATAGAAGCACTATTTGCTAATGGGAAAAAATCTTTTTCAATTTTTAATTGAATATTATTTACTGTGAAGTGTGTGCTTGGAACTAATTGCAAGCCTTCATTTATTTCAAATTTTTGTAAATAGCCGCTTGTTCCTTTTGGACCAATGCCCAATTGCTGGTATTGTTTTACTAAATAGTCCATCGCAGCATCCGCTCCGGCTGTACCCGTTCTTCTTCCTTCTAAAGCATCACTCGCTAAATAGCCAATATGTGATTTTAAATTTGAAATGAGCGCGGCATTTTGCTTTTCTGCTTCAATTCTAATTTTGCGTTTGCTTTGCGATAATCCAAAAAAGGGAACCAATAATAGGACCCAAAACCATTTTTTACCCATTTTGCTTGCTTTATTACGTACAAAAGTAAGCGATTCTGTTCCCAATCTCGTAACTACCCTCCCCTCTTTGGGGGTACTTTTGTAGCCATCCAATTAAAATTGAGTCAAAGAGACCTCCATATTGCTTTAGTGGGTAATCCCAACAGTGGAAAAAGCTCCATTTTCAATGCTTTGACGGGCCTACACCAACAAGTAGGCAATTTTCCAGGGGTAACAGTAGATAAAAAAACGGGGAGCCTTCAGTTACCAGATGCTACCAACACAACATTAATTGACCTTCCGGGTACTTATAGTTTGTATCCGAGAAGAGCTGACGAGTGGGTGGCGTACAAAGTACTTATGGGAACCGACGAATCGGTTACAACAGATGCTGTCCTCCTCGTTGCTGATGCCAGTAACCTCAAACGAAATTTACTTTTTTGCAGTCAGATTATCGATTTGCAAATTCCTGTAGTGATGGCCCTCACCATGAATGATATTGCATCAAGTAAGGGTATCAAAATAGATATTGCGGGGCTTGAAAAAGAATTAGGTATCACCATTATTGCCGTTAACCCCCGAAAAAACAAGGGCATTACAGAATTAAAAAAAGCCTTACAACAATTAACGGTAAATACAAGCGCCAGTAATGATAAAAAATTTATTGACGTAAAAAAATTAGCGCCAATTGCAATAGATGACGTTCATAAAATAGTGCCAGGCTTAAGTGATTATGCTGCGATGCATTATTTAATCAATCACGAAAATTTTCCGTTATCAAAAGAAGTACAAACGCAAATTGATGCGCTAGTAGTGACGTATCAATTTAATTCAACCAAAACACAGGCCGAAGAAATTTTGCAGCGCTATAGTCAAATCAGAGACGTGATGCGGAAGTATGTTGTAGAGCCGGGACCTTTAGAAAAAAAGATTTTTTCAGATAAGTTAGATAATATTTTATTACACCGAGTTTGGGGTTATGTCATTTTACTAGCGGTATTATTTATTTTATTTCAAAGTGTTTATTGGCTGGCTAGTTTTCCGATGGATGGCATTGAGTGGGCCTTTGCAAAAGGCGGAAGCTCTTTGTCTGCATGGCTTCCAGAAGCATGGTGGAGTAATTTAATTGTGAATGGACTGGTGGCTGGCCTTAGCGGTATTTTAGTATTTGTGCCACAAATCATGATTTTATTTGGGCTTATCACCATACTTGAAGACAGTGGTTATATGGCGCGCATCAGTTTTTTAAGTGATAGACTCATGCGTAAAGTGGGGCTGAATGGAAAAAGTGTAATGCCCATGGTAAGTGGTTTTGCATGCGCCGTACCAGCCATTATGAGTGCCCGCAATATTGAAAATAAAAAAGAAAGGTTGTTAACGATACTCGTTACGCCACTCATGAGTTGTAGTGCCCGATTACCGGTTTTTACCATTCTAATTTCACTTGTTGTTGACAACAAATACTACTTTGGATTTTTAAGTTTACAAGGGCTTGTAATGATGGGCCTTTACTTATTAGGTATTGTAATGGCCTTGCTGGTGAGCTATATATTAAAGTGGTTTATTACGATTCAGGAAAAAAGCTTTTTTATTTTAGAACTTCCCATGTACAGAGCACCTCGTTGGAAAAACGTGGGTATTACCATGATCGAAAAAGCTAAAATATTTGTAACAGATGCCGGTAAAGTAATCATGATCATTAGCCTACTATTATGGTTTTTAAGTAGCTACGGACCTGACGATCAAATAGCAAATACGACTAAAAAGTATGAAGCACTAAGTCAAGTGTTGCCTGCAAAAAAAGATTCTTTAGATAAACAATACGCTGCCGAAAAACTACAACATTCGTATGCGGGCATTTTGGGTAAAGCCATTGAGCCGGCCATCAAGCCGCTTGGATACGACTGGAAAATTGGTATCGCGCTCATAACCTCCTTTGCAGCTAGAGAGGTTTTTGTAGGTACCATGGCTACCTTATATAGCGTAGAAGACAGTGAAGACAGCTCTCTCAGACAAAAATTAGCCGCGGCAAGACATCCAGATGGAAGCAAAGTATACACACTGGCAGCGGGGCTTTCACTCATGATATTTTATTTACTAGCCATGCAGTGTATGAGTACGCTAGCCGTTGTAAAAAGAGAAACAAAGTCTTGGAAATGGCCTGCGTTTCAACTCGTGTATATGACGGCTCTCGCATACGGGATGAGTTGGATAACCTATGTTTTGTTTAGTTAAACATGAGCGATACATTTTGTAATCTTACCCATAATAATTTAGAAATTTTTCTGGCCAGCTCCCAAGCCTCATTTTGAGATCCCCAACTAATGTCTTTATTATTTTTAGTACAAATGCAAAAAACATATCGGGCATATTGTCCGTACACATACATCACTTCACTTCTGCTCGCATTAACGGCACCATTTTTACTGGCAACAAAAACATCGGGCGGAATTTGTGAAAGTGCTTCTTCGTCCCAATAATTTCTTCCCAGCAAACGAATCATTTTTTCAGAAGAAGCGGTATCTAATAAATTTCGATTCGCTAAAGCTTCAAACATAGTAGCCATTTCTTTGGGACTGGTTTGTCCCCATCCAAACTTATCTCTACCCGCTTCTCTACCCGGCGTTCTACTATTTACCCTAGTAGCCGTATAACCAATGCTGTCAAGGATTTGATTGATTCTTGTTCCAGTACCGGCTAGTGATTGTAGCCACAAACTTGCGGTATTATCACTTGTTGTAAGCATGAGCATGATCACTTTACTTAGCTCTACTTTTTCATTGTGTTTTAGTGATGCGAGTAAATCGGAACCAGCATAAAACAAAGAATCTTTATAGGTTAGCTCTTGATGGTAATTGAGTTCACCTTTATTAAGTTTATCCATGATGCCAATAAGTATGGGTACTTTAACCATACTCGCTGTTGGAAAAATACTATCCGCATTTATACTGGCAATTTTACCAGTATGCAAATCTTTTACATAAATACCCACGTCACCTTTAAAGCCAGTCGTTACTTTTTGTAATTGTTGCTGTAATTTTTTATTTACTTTTTGTGCTTGCGCCGGTATGAGCGCCACTACAAAAATGAAAGCAAGTAAATTCTTCATAAAATTTATTTCTTTTTAGGAGCGCCTAAAATTTCTTGTCCATGATTTTTTGAATCGGGCTTTGTGATAATTTTTTCGATCACCCCGTTTTCATCGATAATAAATGTAGTACGCAGGGTTCCCATATAGGTTTTGCCCATAAACTTCTTTTCGGCCCAAACGCCATATTTTTCATGAATCACAAGGTCTGTGTCGGCAATAAGCGGAAACGGCAATTCGTGCTTGGCAATAAATTTGAGGTGGCTTTTTTGGTCGTCAGAGCTCACCCCTACCACTTGGTACCCCTTTTTGGCCAACAATTTATAATTATCCCTGAGGTTACAGGCCTGAACGGTACAGGTGGGGGTCATATCATGCGGGTAGAAGTATAAGACCAGCTTTTGGCCCTTAAAACTAGACAGGGCAATGGTTTTACCGTTTTGGTCGAGGCCTTTAAAGGCAGGTGCTTTGGATCCTTCTTGTAACATTTTGGCTATTTAGGAGATTAAAAATAAGGGGGTAACCATTATATAATAAAATTAGGGGCAATTAGTTCAAAAAAAATACCCCCTTCTGCTCCCCCTTTATTAAATTTGCACAATTTATTTTTTAGTTCCTATGCCAAAAGACAACTCCATAAAATCGGTACTTATTGTTGGTTCTGGTCCCATTATTATTGGTCAGGCCTGCGAATTTGACTATTCTGGTTCTCAAGCAGCTAGAAGTTTGCGTGAAGAAGGCATTAAAGTGATTTTGATTAATTCAAATCCTGCCACCATCATGACAGACCCAATGATGGCTGATAAAGTCTACTTGTTACCGCTTACCATCGAAAGTATCGAGCAGATTTTACAAGAAAATGAAATCGATGCTGTACTTCCTACCATGGGTGGTCAAACTGCATTAAACCTTTGTAAAGAAGCGGATGAAATAGGCATTTGGAACAAGTACAATGTGCGCATGATTGGTGTAGACGTTGCAGCTATTGACACTGCCGAAGACCGTGAAAAGTTTAGACAGCTCATGGTAAATATTGGTATTGCTGTTGCCCCTAGCCGTGTAGCCAATAGTTTTCTAGAAGGAAAAGAATTTGCACAAGAAATTGGATTTCCACTTGTTATCAGACCTTCATTTACATTAGGTGGAACGGGTGGTGGATTTGTACATAGTAAAGATGATTTAGATGCCGCACTCGAAAGAGGTTTAAAGGCTTCCCCAATACATGAAGTACTTGTAGAAAAAGCAGTACTTGGATGGAAAGAATATGAACTTGAATTATTACGCGACCAAAATGATAATGTTGTTATCATTTGTACCGTAGAAAATTTAGACCCAATGGGTGTCCATACCGGAGATTCCATTACGGTTGCACCTGCTATGACACTCAGCGATTCGGCTTTCCAAGACATGCGCAACAAAGCTATTTTAATGATGCGTTCTTTGGGTAATTTTTCTGGTGGATGTAACGTACAATTTGCACTCAACCCTTCTACCGAAGAATTGATTGCTGTTGAAATCAATCCGCGCGTGAGTAGATCATCAGCACTTGCATCAAAAGCAACGGGTTATCCAATTGCTAAAATTGCAGCTAAACTTGCGATTGGTTATAGTTTAGATGAATTAAAAAATCAAATCACGCAAACGACTTCTGCGTATTTTGAACCAGCACTTGATTACGTCATTGTAAAAGTACCGCGTTGGAATTTTGATAAATTTAAAGGCGCTAATGATACACTTGGTTTACAAATGAAAAGTGTGGGTGAGGTAATGGCGATTGGAAGAAACTTTAAAGAAGCAATACAAAAAGCTTGTCAGAGTTTAGAAAATGAAGCCGTTGGTTTAGGCTATTATGGAAAAAGCCTCATGAAAAGTGAAGACCTCGTAGAATATATAAAAACACCAAAATGGGACCGCATATTTAGAATCAAAGATGCGCTCATGGCGGGTTCCACTGTTAAGTCGATTGCACAAGCAACGGGAATTGACAGATGGTTCTTAAACCAGATTTTACAAATTTGTAACATCGAAAAAGAAATTGCAACGCATACATTAGAAACCCTTCCTGAAAGCTTATTAAAGGAAGCTAAAAAATGTGGTTTCGGTGACGTGCAAATCTCAAAAATATTACAAGGCGATTGCACAGACGAACAAGTGTATGAAAAAAGAAAAGCTTTAGGCATTACTAGGGTTTACAAAATGGTAGATACCTGTAGCGCCGAGTTTGAAGCAAAGACACCATATTTTTATAGCACTTTTGAAGGTTAAATTATACTTCTTATGAAATTACAAGACATACAAGTACAAAACGAAAAAGAAACACGCGGTGGATTTGGTGAAGGCATTCACGAAATCGGAAAAGAAAATGAAAATGTAGTGGTACTTACTGCAGATCTAGCAGGTTCATTAAAACTAGGTCCCTTCATCAAAGATTTTCCAAACCGTTTTGTACAAGTAGGTATTGCAGAAGCCAACATGATTGGTATTGCTGCTGGCATGACCATTGGAGGTAAAATTCCATACACGACAACGTTTGCAAATTTTAGCACAGGTAGAGTATATGATCAAATCAGACAGAGTGTTGCGTATAGCGGAAAGAATGTAAAGATTTGTGCATCACACGCAGGTCTTACCCTAGGTGAAGATGGTGCAACGCACCAAATATTAGAAGACATTGGACTTATGAAAATGCTTCCGGGCATGACCGTTATTGTTCCTTGCGATTTTAATCAAACCAAGGCTGCTACTAAAGCCATTGCATCTTATGAAGGCCCTGTGTATTTAAGATTTGGTCGTCCAAAATGGCCAAACTTTACAGCCGTAGATGGTAGTGATTTTGTTATTGGTAAAGCGCAACAATTATCGGAAGGTACGGATGTAAGTATTTTTGCTTGCGGCCATATGGTTTGGAAAGCGATCGAAGCAGGACGCATACTAGAAGAAAAAGGATTGAGTGTAGAAGTGATCAATATACATACCATCAAGCCTCTTGATGAAGCGGCTATTATCCGTTCTATTTCAAAAACAAAATGTGCTGTTACTGTCGAAGAACATAATATTATTGGTGGACTAGGTGATAGTGTTGCACAAGTTGCTGCAAAACACTTCCCAATTCCAATCGAGTATGTTGGCACCAACGATACTTTTGGAGAAAGCGGTACACCAACACAACTTCTAACAAAATATGGTTTAGATACGCCATTTATTGTAGCAGCTGCTGAAAAAGTAATCGCAAGAAAATAATTGTAATAATTTTTTAAGGAGCTAGGCGTTCAATTTTCCAATTCGCATCGGACCTAGTATCTGTGCCTGCATGATATGCACTGGTTTCAAGTGTGTACCTGATGCGGTCATGCAAGCGGCTTGATCTGCCTTGCCAAAATTCGATACTTATTGGTTTTACAATATAGCCACCCCAATGATCGGGTCTTTCGATAGAATCATTTGCAAAAATAGAACTGTAGCGCTCTACATTTTGTTCGATCACCAATCTGTTTTCAATAACAGCGCTTTGTGGTGAAGCCCAAGCACCAATTCTACTAGAAGCTGGGCGGGAATTAAAATAACGATCGCTTTCTTCGGCACTTACTTTTTGAACCGTGCCTTCAATGCGTATTTGCCTCTCTAATTCTTTCCAGAAAAAAACAATTGCAGCGTTTGGATTTTGTGCTAAATTTTTCCCTTTATCGCTTTCGTAATTCGTAAAAAAAATAAAACCATTTGGGTTGTACCCTTTTAAGAGTACGATGCGCGCAGCAGGAACACCGGCAGCATTTACGGTAGCCAGTGTCATGGCATTTACTTCGTCAATTTGTGATGCTACTGCTTCATTCCACCAGCGTGTAAATTGATCGATTGGATTTGAAGCCACGTCCGCTTCTTCTAGAGAAGCTAGTTTATAATCTTTTCTGATATCCGCGATTTCATTACTCATACTACTAGTTTATGCCGTTTCTTCAATTGCTTTAATATGCTTACCAGATACAAAAATATAAACAGCTGGCACTACAAACAACGTTAAAAATAAGCTGAAGAAAATACCACCCACAATGACAATACCAAGTGGCATTCGGCTCGTTGCTGCAGCACCTAAACTAAGTGCAATAGGTAGGGCGCCAAGCGCTGTAGCTAGACTCGTCATTAGAATTGGACGCAAACGTTGGGAAGCGGCTTCTAACACGGCTTCTTTTTTAGCTAACCCTTCTATTCTTTTATTATTTGCAAATTCTACAATTAATATTCCATTCTTGGTCACTAGCCCAATGAGCATGATCATACCAATTTGTGAAAATATATTGAGCGTTTGATCAAACATCCATAAACTTATAAGTGCACCCGCAATTGCCAGCGGCACCGTAATCATAATAATAAATGGATCTTTAAAACTTTCAAATTGACCAGCTAATACTAAGTAAATAAGTAAAAGCGCTAATAAAAATGCAAATGTTGTGTTAGATGAACTCTCTTTAAAATCACGAGAAGGACCACCGTACGCGGTATGAAAACTTTCATCTAATAAACGTTTAGATATTTCATCCATCGCTTTTACACCATCCCCAATGGTTTTCCCTTCTGCTAAGGATGCACTAATTGTAGCAGATCTAAATCTGTTGTAGTGATAAAGAGTGGGCGGGTTAGAACTTTCTTTTAAATCCACAACAGCAGAGAGTGGAATCATTTCGCCACGGTTATTACGCACATACAAACTTAAAATATCGCTAGGTGTTTGTCGATCACTTAATGAAACCTGAGAAATAACATCATACTGTTTGCCTTTCATGGTAAAATACGCCAATCTTCGGCCGCTAAAGGCACTAGACACCACATCAGCAACATCAGATATAGATAAACCTAAGTCTTTTGCTTTTATTCTGTCAATGGTTAATTGAAGTTCGGGTTTACTAAACTTTAAATTTACGTCTACGTTTTGAAAGGTCTTGTCTTTTCTTGCTTCCTCCAAAAATTTAGGAATAATTGCTTTTATTTTTTCAAACTCTAGGTTTTGTAAGATAAGTTGAATAGGTAGTGCGCCTCTTGAGCCAAGCCCCACAGAAATAGTTTGTTCCTCGACAGGAAAAATTCTTGCATTGTTAAACTGAGGCAATTTTTTAGTAACCGCTTTTACAATATCACTTTGTGATCTTTTACGGTCTTCAGGATCTACCAGTGCAATTCTTGCAGTACCACCATTTACGCCACCATTTCCACTAAAACCTGGTATCGAAGCAAAGACAAATGATTTTTCAGGAATAGAATCAGATAAATAATCGGTGAGGCCCCCTGCCACATCACTCATATAATTAAAGGAAGCGCCTTCGGGACCCGTCATTTGAAAACGAATACTACTTCTATCTTCAAGTGGCGCTAGTTCCGATGGTAAATTTTTTCCAACAAAATAAATAGCACCTAAACAAAACACCACAATAACCCATGCGATCCACCTTACCCTTACAAAAGCAGCTAATAAACGCTTATAGCCGTTTTCCATACCTCTAAAAAACGGCTCTGTTTGCTCGTAAAATTTACCATGACCTGCACCTTTTTTAGTTAAGAGCACATTTAATACCGGCGTAATGGTTAAAGAAACAAAGGCAGATATTAATACAGCAGCTGCTACCGTAATACCAAATTCTCTAAATAAACTTCCTACAAAACCTTGTAAGAAAATAACAGGCAAAAACACAACAGCAAGTGTAATAGAGGTAGAAATAACAGCAAAAAATATTTCTTTACTGCCTTCTAATGCCGCTCTTCTAATAGGTAATCCAAGCTCTAATTTTCTAAATATATTTTCGGTTACAACAATTCCATCATCCACCACCAACCCGGTTGCAAGTACAATACCCAGAAGCGTTAATACATTGATGGAGAATCCAAAAATGTACATGACAAAAAATGTAGCAATGAGTGAGATAGGAATATCAATGATTGGGCGAATCGCAATAAGCCAGTTTCTGAAGAAAAAGAAAATTACAAGTACCACAAGTGTAAATGAAATAAGTAAAGTCTCTTCTACTTCTTTAATGGCTCTTCTAACATTTTTTGTTTGGTCAATTAATGGCGTAAATTCAAAATCGCCTTTTTCGTTTTTCTTAATCTCCTCAACCCGCTTGTAAAACTCATCTGCAATTTTAATATAGTTGGCACCAGGCTGCGGAGAAATAATAACACCCACACCATTAATACCATTTAATTTCCAACTATACTCTTCTTGCTCTGGACCAATTTCAACTTTTGCAATGTCTTTTAAACGAATAATACCCGCCTCATTTTCAACAATGATTAAATTTTTAAAATCATCTTCGGTTTGCAATTTACCCAGTGCCCTAATGGTTAATTCTGTTTTATTACCATAGAGTTTACCTGAAGGAATCTCAACATTTTCTCTATTGAGTGCCGTTCTAAAATCAGAATAGGTAAGATTAAACGCATTGAGTTTATTAGGATCAATCCAAATACGCATGGCAGGACGCTTCTGCCCAAAAATACTTACGGAGCTTACCTCAGGAATGGTTTGAAATCTTTCTTGTAGTACATTTTCTGCGTATTCGCTAAGTTCCATGAGGCCCTTAGTTTTACTTTGTACTGCCATGAGCAAAATAAAATCACTGCTCGCATCAGATTTACTAACAACAGGTGGCGCATCAATATCTTGAGGTAAATTTCTGGTGGCCTGGCTCACTTTATCTCTTACATCATTAGCCGCCGCTTCTAAATCCTGATCCACTTCAAATTCAATACTAATATTACTTGAACCATTATTACTTGAAGAGTTAATGGTTTTAATACCAGGGATACCATTAATAGATTTCTCTAAAGGTTCTGTGATTTGGCTTTCAATAATATCTGCATTGGCACCAGCGTAAGACGTACGCACATTAACAACGGGTGGATCGATGGCTGGATATTCACGAACCGATAAAAAATTATACCCAACAACGCCAAATAAAATGATGAGTAAATTCATCACTGTGGCAAGTATGGGTCTTTTGAGGGCTAGTTCAGAAATATTCATAATTAGTCTAGCGTTGCAATGTCACTTAATAATTTTACACTTCTTACTTTAACCGGCGAATTTGGTTTTACAAACAATACACCACTCACAGCAATACTATCACCCACCGATAACCCTTTTACAATTTGCACAAGACCTTCATTTCTTTCGCCTGTTTCCACCTCAACGAGTTGTCCAATACCATCTTTTACAACCACTACTTTTTTGACAGTTGATTCTGGAATAATACAATTAGACGGAATTAAAATACTGTTAGCAGGTGCAGAAGCATCAATAGATATTTTTACAAATGCGCCTAAGTTAAATGCCTGTCCCCTTAGTAAAGCACGTACTTTTAAATTTCGTGTAGTTGCATTGATAAGCGGCTCTGTCGCTATCACAACGGCATCAGATTTTGTTTTATTATCTGCAGATTGCACATGCACAATAGTGCCTTTTTTAATTTTTTGCGCATAAATTTCAGGAACCGAGAAATCAATTTTAAGCTGATTTACTTGTTGAATCGTTGTTATAACAGTAGCAGGTGTAAGGTAGGCACCCATGCTAATCATACGAAGACCTAATATCCCAGCAAAAGGCGCTTTAATCACCGTTTTATCAAGCTGCGCTTGCAATACAGATAAATCTGCCTTTAATGTATTTACTTGATTGAGCACAACGTCATAGTCTGCTTGGTTAATACCACCAATAGACAATAATTTTTTAAGTCGTACTTCATTTTTTTGCGCGAGATCTAATTGCACATTTATTTTTTGTTGAGACGCTTTTAAATCAGCATCATTGATACGTGCTAAAACAGTACCTGCAGCAACCGTGGATCCTTCTGGAATTTGTAAAAAAGTGACGCGACCACTTACTTCAGATTGAATGGTTGTCATTTCGTTTGGAAGGACCGAACCATTCACTTCAATTTGTTTATTGATTTTATTATTTGATGCAATAATAACGTCTACGATAGCGGCTTTAGGACCTCCATCTTTTTGTTTTTTTTGATCAGGCTTACCTTTACAGGCTACAAGTGCTAAAAGAAGCACTATGGGTAGACAACATCTTTTCAAAGCATTCATTTTAAGAGCCTTAAAGGTAAATTATTTGCTCAATAAATAGAGCAAAACCTAATTAGAACGGTCTCTAGAACCTACCTTATGAAAAAACCAATCCGATTGATTGTACTTGTACTGCGTGAGGTTGTATTTATAAACATTTTCCTTAGTAGCAATGCTTAAAAGATAGCCTGTTCCTTTAATGGAACCCTCACTTTTAGTTCGAATGGTTAATTGATGGTAGTCTTTGGTTGTAATATTGACCCTGAAATCGTGTTTTTTATCGGTGAGCACCAGATTTTCTTCTACTACCTGGCCATCCAGTAATACGGATAGCGTATCGTTATCCATGGCACCTGTTTCCGCTATTGAAAAATCGATATAAAATGATTTGGTAAGAAGCGTATCAAAATTACTTGTGGAAGGTGCCCAGTTTTCAATGTCAGTTACACCAGGTATCACATGTACAACATCATTCCACTGAATAAGAAGTTCTGGATTCACATTGACAGATTGTATGCTTGGCTGAAAGCTAAATTTCCCTAACCTACTTTTCCCAAAAGGACTTTCCCAAATACCACTAAATACAACACTCGTATCTGTAAAAATAAAATTACCGTGAAGGTCAAATAAACTAGGCGTATGTTCTGTTTCATTCACTAAACAACGAACTGCTTTGGCGTAATAATTATATTTTTCGGTAGGGGTAGCAGATACATAAAATAAATAAGCACTTAGCTTTTTTTGATCGGCACTAAAAGTAGTAAGCACGGCCATCATTTGATTTGCAGTATCAATAATTTCTAATTTAGCTTTTGTATACGTTCTTGATTTTGAAAGTGACATAGAGCCTGCATACATAGGAGGCACATTAACGATACGGCCTGCCTGTGGATCTACTCGAATACGTGATTCTGTATCTAATTCTCTAACACCATCGGGCTCAAACACAATGGCACCATACCATACGCCGGTTTTATTTTGCGCAGACAATGCAACAAATAAAGTGCAAAATAATAGGGTAATTAAAAACCGCATGATGATAAAGATAATTAATCATCCCGTCGGCGCAAACTGCCCCGGTACGAATTTTTAGTTCGCCTATAAATTTCAAGTTGCTTTTCGATGTAATAACCGAATTCTAAATCATTCATTTTTGTTACGAGTTCGTAAGGAGGTCTAAAGCGAACCATAAACGTATCTAATTCCGGCGATTTTAAGAGTGTAATTTTTCGAACAAAGGCTTTACTAAATCTGTAGTTGACATATTTTTCTTGCTCTTGATCGATCAGTCTTTTTTGTAAAAATTCCATGTTTTGGTTGCGCTTAAACCTAAACATATTGATGATGGCTTCTAAATCAAATCCAATCGTTAATCCGCCAGGATTATAATTGGGATTGGATGATAATCGAAGGCCTGGTTTTTGGAAATTAAAAGCTTTAGCATTGTCAATTCTATTTTGAATTGAATCGTATTTGTAATAATTATTACGCACTTTCACTTCAGGCAAATCTGTAGCCTTCACATGAATCATGATATTAAAATTGTCCAAGTTAGAAATGGTATCAACAGGGTATTTCATGGTGTTTTTACCAATCATTGAAAACCAAATAGAATCGGTTTTTAAAACGGTAACGATATACCTGCCTGCCGAATCTGTAACGCCTCCTCTTCCCGATGTGGATCGAACGGCTACAGCTTCTAATGGATTACGGGCGGTTAAGTCATAGACGGTTCCTGCAATGGTTACATACTGCGCGGAGGCTTTAGGCAATTGGCCTAGTAATAGGCAAAAAACAATAATAAAAGGGAGTAGCCTTCGCTTCAAATGCAGCAGATTTAAATGTAATATTATAACAGTAAGCGCAGATTACCGCATTTGAAGCTATAATTTAACTAGTTTTTAGTGAAGCAATAAACCCAGTAAAAATATAGACGCCACAATAAGGGGTGCAGGTATTTTATTGATGCGAAGTAATAAAACAGTGCCTACAACAACCAACCACTGTATCCACAAATAACTTGCAGCGGCAGGGTCTGAAAAATGGTCTTTCATCAAATAAGCAGTAGCACCAAATAAAATACCGGCAACGGCAGCGTTAATGCCTTCCAATGATCTAAATATTACTACATAGCGTTTTACATAACTCCAAACCGGAAAAAAGAACAGTACTAAAAAAGCGCTCGGTAAAAAAATACCTATTGCGCCAATAATAATGCCAAGCATTTGTGCAGACGCTCCTTCCGATCGCATAGTCATACCCCCCGAAAATGCTGCAATAGAAAATACAGGACCCGGTATGGCCCTTACAATACCTGAACCCGTTAAAAAGTCGGCTTGGTTCATTTTTAAAACATCACGCTTATTATCGATGATACGTTTAGAGGCAGGCCTGGTTACATACTGCTCGTATAAGAGTGGCATCAGCACATCACCACCGCCAAATACCAAACTTCCATTTCTATAATTGTGCTCAAATAAGTTAAAAGCTTTTCTATTCTCCCAGTTATTACGTGTCGCTGTTTCTGATAAATAACCGGCGAGTGCAAAGCATGCAATAAATAAAAATAAATTAACCCACTTGATTTTTTTAACGGGCTTTTCTTTTTCAGGAATTCTTTTATCACTAAAATTTGTTGCAATACCAGAAACTACAATTAAGGCAGGAAATATCCATGGTGTTTTAAAAAATAAAAACGTAGCAGCAGCACCAACTACCAATATGACACGTGTGATGGTATTATGAACGGCAATCTTTAAAATCTTTAACGCTGAATAAGCAATAAACCCGATTGCCATGGGTCTAATAAATTTAAACGCTCCAATCACCTGATTTTTATCTTCGAAATAATTGAGTAAAAATGAAAGTCCACCCATGAGTGCACATGCAGGTGTAATCCAAATTAAAAGCGTTAATACTGCTAATCTATAGCCACCTCTTTTATAACCAATCAGCGCCAATGTTTGCGTAGAGGAAGCGCCGGGCAAGAGTTGACAAAACCCATTGTACTCTAGTAATTCAGCTTCTGTAACATCTCTACGTCGATGCACAAAAGTTTTCATCATCATACCCAGGTGACCTTGTGGGCCACCAAAAGCTGTTAAGCTATGCCAAATAACGGCGCGTAAAAATGGTATATGACGAAGTAAAGCCAAAGTTATTTTTTTAATCCAATTTCGCGAAGCCTTTCATCTAAGTATTCACCAGCAGTAGCATCAGGATATGCTTTTGGATGTGCATCATCTATACAACTATCTAAACAAACTAAACTCATTTCACTTTTTGGATGCAAGAAAAATGGCATCGAAAAACGACTCGTATGCCAGTGCTCTTTGGGTGGATTCACCACTCTGTGTGTCGTACTTTTTAATTTATTATTGGTAAGCCTTTGAAGCATATCGCCGACATTTACAACAATTTGTTCTGGTAGCGAAGTAACACCTACCCACTCTCCTCCCTTCGTTAATATTTGAAGTCCATCTGCAGAAGCGCCCACTAACAAAGTAATTAAATTAATGTCTTCGTGCTGCTCCGCGCGTATGGCAGATTTAGGTTCCTGCGTAATAGGTGGATAGTGAATGCAACGTAAAATTGAATTGCCTTCTTCGATATGTGCATCAAAAAAATATTCATCAAGATCTAAATAAATAGCAATGGCTTGTAATAAAGCTTTTCCACTTTTTTCAAAATTTCGATATGCTTCTAGTAATGTATTATTGAGTGAAGGAATTTCTGCTACAGCCACATTGTCTGGATATTCCCATTTTAATGGATGGTTTGCTGGAACGGTTTGCCCGTATTGAAAAAATTCTTTTAAATCCGGCGCCTCACTTCCTTTGGCGTGCTCAGTTCCAAAACTTGTATATCCGCGCTGACCCGCCAACCCTTCTATTTGGTAGGTTAGTTTTTTTTCTAGGGGCAACGAAAAAAACTGCTGCACCTGATCATATTGTGCAGTAATCAACGCGTCTGGAATTCCATGGTTTTTTACAGCCACAAAACCAACCGTTTCGTAGGCTTCACCAAGTGCTTTTACAAAAGAGGCTTTTTTAGCAGCGTCGCCACTCAAAAAATCTGCTAAATCAACTACTGGTATTGACATAAATATGTGATTATTATAAGTATAAAACGCTTATTTAACAGAGGATATTGCTATAAAGCAGCCCAGAAATGTTTAATTTTGTCTTATCTATGATGAAACATACCCCCACAAACCTATTGACCATGATCGTGCTGGCATTATTTATGTCCAGCTGTAGCATCAGCTATCAAAAATTAGCGACCAACTACCAAATTTCTAAAGACCCTAAGGTGCCCAACTACAGTGATGTAAGATATTGGGCTGCGCACCCTGCTATTCAAGATCCGTCGGATAGTGTGCCAGCTCCACTTATGGCATCCTACCAAAAAGACACTGCTGTAGACGTATTTTTTATTCATCCTACCACTTATTTAGGAACTGAAAAACCACATGGCCTAAATGCCGATATTTCAGATGCACTATTAGCAGCAAGGACCGATTATAGTCCGGTGCTTTACCAAGGAAGTTTATTTAATGTAGCAGGTAGGTTATTTGCGCCACGCTATAGACAAACGCATATAAGCGCCTACTATCCAATAACGCCTTCAGATACAACACTAGCGATCGCCGCTTTTGAACTCGCCTATCAAGATGTTAAAGCAGCGTTCGAATATTATTTAGCAAATGAAAACAAAGGAAGAGCCATTATCATTGCTTCGCATAGCCAGGGTACTACACATGGCATTAGACTAGTGAAAGAATTTTTTGATGGCAAGCCTCTTCAAAAACAATTGGTGGCTGCTTATTTAGTAGGCATCCCAGTTAATCCAAAAATATATACATCTATTAAGCCTTGTGATACCCCAAAACAAACAGGTTGTATATGTAGTTGGAGAACTTACAAAGAAGGCTACACGCCGCCATTTATACAAAAAGAAAAATTTGATGTGATTGTTACCAATCCGCTCACATTTACAAAATCGATACCTAACGCATCATGGAAAGCCAATAAGGGCGGGGTTCTTACCAATTTTAATAAAATCGCGAAAGGTGTTGCACAGGCAAAATTAACGGACAAAGTTTTATGGACAGCGAAGCCAAAAATATTTGGAAGCTTTTTAGTTAAAAATCCAAACTATCATATTGGAGATTACAATTTGTATTACGTCAACGTAAGAGAAAATGTAATGGAAAGAATGAAGGCCTATAAAAATGAGGTACACTAATTTCCAAAAACGCTTAAAAATTTAATGCGCATTATTTTTAGTTGCTCCAGGCTATAATCATTTTCACTTAGTTCTTGTTGGGCTACTTCTAAGGAAGCGGTTTCACAACTTTTAAAGTAATCAATGATATCTTCTTGATCATAGTCATCGAGCCATTCATCAATGGCATAATCTAAATTGAGTTTGGTACCACTAGCTGCAATAGTTTCCATTTCTTCTAGTAATTCATCAAGCTTTAACCCTTTGTTTTTGGCAATGGTTTCGAGTGGTATTTTTTTATCTACATTTTGAATGATGTAAATTTTATTATTGGCTTTGTTGGCCACGCTCTTCATTACAAATTCGTCTGGCTTCACAATATCATGCTCTTCTACATAGGCTGCAATCATGTCCACAAAAGGCTTACCGTATTTAAGGGCTTTCCCTTTACTTACGCCCTGGCACCTTTCTAGCTCCTCTAGTGTGGTTGGAAATAAAGTAGCCATGTCCTGCAACGAACTTTCTAGGAAAATGATAAATGGAGGTAAGCTTTTCTTTTTACCTTCTGTTTGACGCAGCTCTTTAAGCATCTGAAAGAGTTTTTCATCTGCGGCGGCGCCACCTTGTGCAGCGCCATCTCCATCTTCATCATCAGCATTGGCGTCTTCAAATAAATTGTTGAGTACAATTTTGAAGCTACTTGCTTTCTTTAAAAACTTTTTACCCTTGTCCGTTAATTTTAAAAGACCATATTCTTCAATGTCTTTTTGAATTAAATTTTCGAGGAGCATTTGTCTGATAAGACTATTAAAAAAGTGTGCGTCTTTATCTTTACCAATTCCAAATTCAGGTAACGCGTCATGCCTAAACATTGAAATTTGTGGCGTTAAATGACCACTCACCATATTCACCACATAATCTGCCACAAAGCGTTCGTCTAGTGCAGCAATTACTTTTAAAATTTTTACAACTTCTTCTTTGGCTTCAATGAGTTCCTTTGGATTTTTACAATTATCACAATTGCCACAGTTTTGTGTTGGCCACTCTTCTCCGAAATAATGTAGTAATATTTTTCTTCTACAAACACCACTCTCTGCGTAAGCAACCGTTTCATCAATGAGTTGATTACCCACTTCGCGCTCGCTCAAAGGCTTGTCGCGCATGAGGTGTTCTATTTTTGAAACGTCTTTATGAGAATAGTACAATACACAAATGCCTTCTAGTCCATCACGTCCTGCTCTACCAGTTTCTTGGTAGTAATTTTCGATAGACTTAGGAATATTAAAGTGTATTACAAAACGGATATCGGGTTTATCTATACCCATACCAAACGCAATGGTAGCAACAATTACCTGCACATCTTCTTGTAAAAACTGGTCTTGCCTATCGGCTCTTAATTTTTGATCAAGACCTGCGTGATACGCAACCGCTTTAATATTATTAGCCACCAGTAATTCTGCTAATTCTTCGGTGGTTTTGCGGTTTAGGGTATAAATAATTCCACTCTTGCCTTTGTGCTGTGAAATAAATTTTACGATATGCTTAACCGTATCTTCCTTTTTTATTTTAGGCTGAATTTCATAAAATAAATTAGACCTGTTAAAACTTGAAAGAAAAATATTAGCGTCGCGTAATCCTAAATTTTTAACAATATCACTTTGAACTTTTGGTGTAGCCGTTGCAGTTAAAGCAACTACAGGCACCGATGGATTAATAATGTCCATCATTTCGCGTAAACGTCTGTACTCGGGTCTAAAATCATGTCCCCACTCGGAAATACAATGCGCTTCATCTACCGCAAAAAATGAAATTTTAAGGTCACTAAAAAAATCAAGATTTTCTTGCTTGGTTAATGTTTCGGGGGCAACATATAAAAGTTTGGTTTTGCCACCCAGCAAATCATCTTTTACTATTTTTATTTGACCCTTATTTAAAGAAGAATTTAAAAAGTGTGCGACTTCGTCATTTTCACTATATCCGCGTACCAGGTCTACCTGGTTTTTCATGAGTGCAATAAGTGGAGACACCACAATGGCGCAACCCTCTTGCAAGAGCGCCGGTAATTGATAGCATAAACTTTTGCCGCCGCCCGTTGGCATGATAACAAACGTGTCTTTACCGCTCAATAAACTGTTGATGGCCTGCTCTTGGGTACCTTTAAACTCTCTAAAACCAAAATACTTTTCGAGGCCTCCGTAAATGTCAAAATTACTTGGGTCTACAATGGTGCTGGCCTGTCTGGGGCCTTTTATTTTTGCGGGCGCCTTTTTAGGGGCTGCTTTGGGGGTTGTTTTGGTGGTTTTGCTACTTATTTTTGCCATTTCTCATCTGTATTTCCTTCATAATCAACTAAAAACGGGAATTTGTCCTTTGTTTAAGTTAATCCTTTTTTTTGAAAGGACGGCGAAGTTAACAAAGAATGGTCTGAATACGCGTGCTTTCATGTTAAAGTTTACCTTTGTACAGCATGAAAAACGCAATATTAGAAACCGCTTTACAAACCGTTCATTTAGAAGCAAAATCTATTGCAGACCTAGCCACATTTTTGGACGCGTCTTTTGTTGAAGCAATTGAACTTCTTAACAACTGTAAGGGCCGTTTGGTTTTTAGCGGGATAGGAAAAAGTGCTCTGATTGCTCAAAAAATTGTAGCTACACTTAATTCTACCGGAACACCCTCTTTATTTATGCATGCCGCCGACGCTATTCATGGTGATTTAGGCACAGTACAAAAAGACGATATCGTACTTATTATTAGCAAGAGCGGGGAGAGTCCTGAAATTAAAGCCCTGGTTCCCTACATTAAAAACTTTGGCAACAAACTAATTGGGATTGTAGGCAATACTGCAAGTTATTTAGCAGCACAGTCGGACTTTATTTTAAACGCATCGGTTAGTGCCGAAGCATGCCCTAATAATTTAGCGCCAACCACAAGTACTACTGCTCAACTAGTAATGGGTGATATTATTGCGGTATGCCTGATGCAATTAAAAGGTTTTACCAGTGCCGATTTTGGAAAATTTCATCCAGGCGGTAATTTAGGCAAGCGTTTATTTTTAAAAGTTGCGGATCTCACAAACACGGATCTTAAACCAACCGTTGCACTTAATACGCCATTAAAAAATGTGATTATTGAAATCACTAAACATAGATTGGGCGTTGCGGTAGTGATCAACAATAGTCAAATTGCTGGTGTAATCACAGATGGAGATTTAAGGCGCATGCTAGAAAAAACAGTGCAGATAGAAAATATTACGGCAGCCGATATTATGTCACATACCCCCCACTTAATAGATCATCAAACCCTTGCTGTAGAAGCGATTGATAAGATGAAGCAAAATGAAATTAGCCATTTGGTTGTTACAAAAGAAGGTGACTACTATGGCATATTACATATCCACGAACTTATAAAAGAGGGACTTATTTAGTTATGAATAAACACCATTACGTAGCCATTATGGCCGGTGGGATTGGCAGTAGGTTTTGGCCTATGAGTAGAACTGCATACCCTAAACAATTTTTAGATATTTTACATACCGGGAAATCACTGATTCAATGGACATTTGAAAGGTATAAAGCATTTATACCTTTAGAAAATATTTACATTGTTACTTCTGAAGAATATGTATCCATTGTTCAGGAACAATTACCTGAACTTCCCGTCCAAAATATTTTAGCAGAGCCTTCTAGAAAAAATACGGCCGCTTGTATTGCCTATATCTCTTGTAAGCTATTACAAAAAGATCCAGAAGCTTCTTTAATTGTTGCACCATCCGATCATATGATTTTGGATGCAGAACAGTTTAGAGAAACCACAAACAAAGCACTTGAGTTTGTCAATCATATTAAATCGCTTGTAACACTAGGCATTAAGCCTACCCATCCCAACACTGGATATGGTTATATACAACATGGTAGCATAGAAGCGGGTGACGGTATTTATAAAGTAAAAACATTTACCGAAAAACCAGACCTAGAACTTGCTAAAACATTTATTAGTAGTGGCGACTTTTTATGGAACGCTGGTATTTTTGTTTGGAAAGTAGCTCAAATTGTAAAAGCATTTGAAATGTTTCAACCAGAAATGTTTGAGCTTTTTGATGCTGCAAAAGATAAGTTTAATACCCCGCAAGAAAAAGAAGCGATCGACAAAATATATCCACTCTGCGTTAATATTTCTATTGATGTTGCCATCATGGAAAAAGCAGATAATGTATATGTGATTCCTTCATCATTTGGATGGAGCGATTTAGGAACCTGGAATAGCGCTTATGATAATTTAGAAAAAGATTATCTAGGCAACGCAGTAGCATCTGATAATGTGATTGTTATTGATGCCACAAAATGTATGGTATCAGGGCCTGCAAACAAACTCATGGTATTGCAAGGCTTAGATGATTTTATTGTAGTAGATTCGGAAAACGCTCTACTCATTTGTAAAAAAGACAAGGAACAATCCATTAAAGAATACGTTGCTGAAGTTAAACGTAATAAAGGTGACAAATATTTATAACCCATAATAGTAATGCATGTCTAATTTAAAAACAGTTATCACAGGATCGGGTTCTTATATACCTCCAAGCATCAAAAAAAATACTGATTTTACCAATCATCATTTTTTTACAGAACATGGAGAAGCGATAGAAACACCTTCCGCCGAAATTGTTGAAAAATTTAAAGACATTACAGGCATTGAGGAAAGACGCTACACCAGTTCAGATATTAATGCATCTGATATGGCTACCATCGCTGCAAAAAAAGCAATTGAAGACGCAGGACTTGATCCAGAAACGCTAGATCAAATTATTGTAGCGCATAATTTTGGAAACGTATTAGACAAAACCATTCAAACAGACGTTTTACCTGCACTTGCATCTAGGGTAAAGCATGATTTGGGTATCAAAAATCCGAATTGTGTGGCTTACGATATTTTATTTGGTTGCCCAGGATGGATACAAGGCGTGATTCAGGCAGATGCCTTTATAAAATCAGGTATGGCAAAAAAATGTTTGGTGATTGGTGCCGAAACTTTAAGCCGTGTGGTAGATGATTATGATAGAGACAGCATGATATTTAGTGATGGTGCAGGTGCCACCATTTTAGAAGCAAAAGAAGATACAACTGCTGGCATTTTAGCAGCAAGTGTTCAAAGCCATTGTAATGATGAAGCCTATTATTTATACATGGGCAAATCTAATAAACCAGACAGCGATCCAAGTGTTCGTTATATTAAAATGAAGGGCCGTAAAGTGTACGAGTACGCTATTAAAAACGTACCTATCGCGATGAAAGAATGCCTCGATAAAGCAGGCGTGCACGTGAGTGAGGTGAAACAGTTTTTCCTCCACCAGGCCAACGAAAAAATGGACGAAGGATTTATTAAAGTGCTATTTAAATTATACGGCATCAAAGAAATACCGGCACATATTATGCCAATGAGTATTCACAAACTGGGTAACAGCTCTGTAGCAACAATACCTACCTTGTATGATTTAGTAAACCACGGACAACTAGAAAATCATAGCCTGCAAAAAGGAGACATTGTTTTATTTGCTTCTGTAGGAGCAGGCATGAATATCAATGCTGTTTGTTACAGGATGTAATTAATCTCTAATCATTGTAACCATTCCCTTTCTGAGTAGCAATTTACCATCCGCATCTACACATGCAATGGTCCATGCATAAGTTTCAAGCGGCGCCTGTTTTCCATTTACAAGTCCATTCCAACTTTCTGCAAGATTATTGGTTTCAAATATTAACTTACCCCAACGGTCGTAAATTCTAAAGTAATTTAACTTAGCTATATTAATATAGAATGGCAATAACACATCATTTGCGCCATCTCCATTTGGGCTAAAAGCGGTTGGTACATATACTTCCGATTTATCAAATACCCATACCTCCTGATTGTCTTTGATCACGCATCCACTTGAATCTTTAATGGTAATGGTATAATTGATTTTATTAGGATCTAGGAGCGTATATTTTGCAAGAGGGCTTCTTTGGTTAGGTCCTTGCAAGCCAACATTTGGAGACCATATATAAGACAGTCCGCCAGGCTGCGCTACTAATGTAAGCTGTCTATTGCGTGTTGCTTTAACAAGTGGGTAAACCATCGATGGTCTTGGAATATTCACTTTAATCTGCTTAACAATCGTATCTCTTGAATTTGCACAAATTGTACTAGCAACAATTAAACGAACATTATAAGTACCAGCTCTATTATATGTATGTATTGGATCTATACTACTACTTGTAGTGCCATCACCAAAATCCCAACCAATAACAGTATAGTTAGATTCACCATTTCCTGGAATTGTTTTATTGGTAAACTGAATGGGTAGATTAATACAATTGTCTGTATAATTAAAATCGGCAGCGGGTTTACCATAAATAATAACGGATTTTGTTTTACTTGAAAGTATACAACTGCTATCGCCCCTAAGGGTTAGTGTTACATTATAAGTTCCTGCTGCTGCATACACATGGCTCGGATTTTCCGCTAAAGAACTTGTGCCATCTCCAAAATCCCAAAATATTTTAGAGAAATTCTTATTTCCAAAACCAAGCTGACTGTTATTTATAAAGAAAGTAGTCGCACCTTGACAAGCATTGGTTGCAACAAAATCAACTATAGCCTGACCAATAACTATAACACGTCTGAATGTTTTATTTGAAATAATTCCATTTGCATCTTTAACATACAATGAAACCCAATAAATACCAGGCATTTTGTATGTATGAGCAACTTGAGCACCATTTGCTTTTGTTCCATCGCCAAAATCCCAATAACGCTCTACAATAGCAGCAGATTTAGATTTAGATATATCTGTAAACGAAATAGCTGTTGAACCCGAACAGTCAACACTATCGCTTCTTGTAAAATCAGCTATTATAGATGGTAGTGTTTTAAATAAAACAGTTGCTGTATCAGCAGCACAGCCATACAAGCTTCCAACAATTAGCTCAACAAGCACACTATCATCGCTGTTTGCAATGGTATAAGGATTACTATAAAAGTCAAATGTTGAAGCAATAACAGCTCTAGATATTGGATGCAAAACACGCCATGTATATGACCCATTAATATTTGGATAGTCTACTGCGAGTAAATTATTTTGTTTGGTGATATTAAATGGTGCATCAGCAACTGTAATTCCAGCTAAAATTCTAGCCCTTGGCTTTGCATGTACTGCAAATGTTTGAACAAAAGAATCCAAACATCCATGTTTATTTCCAACAATAAGCTTCACATCATACAAACTATCGGAAGTTCCTGTATTTGTAAAATTAAATATTGGAGATACAGAAGTAAATCTTGCAAAACTAGTACCTGCCGTAACTGGCTGTAATGCTCCTCTTTTTGTAATCAGCCATTCAAACACGCCACTTGATAATGGATCATTATTACCTAAAATTGTAGTATTGGAAATATTTATCTTCCATACTGCACAACTGTCCATTTTAGTGTACGAAAATCTAGCTTGAGGCTTAGGGTGAAGTGTAAATAAAGCACTTGCTGTATCCATACAACCAAAAGCTGTAGTGTCCGTTATTTTAATTTGATAAATAATAGATTGTTGTGTCGTGTTTTCTGAAAGTACAAATCGTGCCGTATTGTTATTGAATGAAATAACAGGAGTTGGCGCATTGAATGAGCTAGTGGACCAAGACCAAATATTGGTTTTAATTGTTGCCATATTTGATGCTGTTGCAACAAAATTTGTAGCGCCACAATTAGCGGTGCTACTCAATACAATACTACTTTGAGGCCTTGGATGAACACGTATTAAAATTGAAGTGTCAGCTATACAACCATCTGTAGTAGAAACCATTAATTTAATTTCATACACAGAATCAACCAATGATAAATTATCTGGAATACTGAAATTAGGTTGTGCTGCCGATCTTACGCTTGCAGAAGCTAATGTATTTGAGATACCCGTATTTCTTATAGTCCAATTATATATTGGTATTCCTTTTGCGACAGTTTGATTGATAACGCCAACTGTTAAATTTTTTGAAGCACATCTAGTAGCACCCCCAACTATTGTAAATAAAGGCTTTGGTGTAGGTTTTACAACAATTGGTTTCTGAATAGAGTCTTTGCAACCTGATGTGCTGGTAACAAGTAGCTGAATATTATATACAGAATCGACTAGCGCATTCGAATTTGCTAACCAGAAATTTGGATTAGCAAGTACCGATGATTGAAGCTGACCATTAATTTTCCACTGATATGTTAACCCAGTCGTATTATTGTTAGCACCAATAAAAGATTGATTATTCAGTGTTACAATTGCAGATTTACAAATTTTAGAAATACCTGCAGTATCAAAATCTACTACCGGATTAGCAAGCGTGTTAACTATTTGCTCCGTAGAATCTGAAATGCAACCCGAATTGGCACTTGCTATCAATTTAAACTTGTATGTAAAATTGGACTTACTTGCAACAAACGGACTAGGTGTTTGACTCGTGCTAAATAAACTATCATTCACATACCACTTAAAGGTATCCGTATATAAACTTGTATTTGCAAAGCTTACGCTCAATGGAATACAACCAGTTGCAGGCGTAGTTGTGAATACAGATTTAGGTGTTGGTAGAATATAAATGTTTTTGGATAGCATACTTACACATCCTGACACTGCAGTAGTGGCTTCTAATGTAACCGTAAAGCGCTTAACACCAACCTGTGTAGGTAATGTTATAAAATCATAAGACAATGAAGTAGAATTTGTAGAAACAACAACGCCGTCTACTAACCACTTGTAACTTACAGATCCACTACCAGCATATGTGGTATTATTTGTAAATATCACAGACTTACTTGGACCGCAATACATAGAATCAATTGGAGAGAAATCTACCAATGCGCTAGTCGTTATAACTACCGGTTTTTGCAAAGTATCTGGACATCCATTTGGATGAAATGCAATCATTGCTACTTTATAATTACCTGGCTGTACAAATGTAAAGCTGCTATTATAACCAGCTCTATTGCCAATAATCACATTATTGTTGTCTGTGTAGTACCATCTAACAGATGCAAAATCTGAAGGTGTGCTATAAGTATTATAAACAAATGGAGCACAATTAATCGCAGCATTATTTGAAGCAAACTGCGCTTGTACCGTAGGTAATACCGTTACAGAAATAGTTTCTGTAACAACACAACCCCTTGCTGTTAAAGTAAATGTATATGGAACTACAATTGGAGCAGCAGTCGTATTAATTAAAATTTCTTGAATGATATTACCGCTAGCACTATTGGCAGGATTTTGAATACCCGTAATAGCAGCCCTAGTCCAAGTATACGAAGTGTTCACAACCGTACTTTGTGCCGCATAATTAAATACCGAATTGGTACAAATTGGAGGAGCCGTAATTGCTGAACTAATACGTGGCCTTGGTTTTACTTCAACACTAATGGTAAATATATTGCCCGTACAATTGCCAGACAAAGGCGTTATGGTATAAAGCGCCGTTTGCTCGGTATTAGTAGGATTAACAAGCGTACCAAAAATAAAGTTTTGATTGTTACCCGCTGCAGCACCCGTTATAGCCCCTGAAAGCGTTGGTATAGGCCAACTAAATGTAGAGCCAATAGGTACAATTGTTATACCCGAAAAAGTTGCAGGTGTTAAACTAAATGATCCTTCACTACAAATAGACACCAATTGATTTGGTACTGTCACTTTTGGATTTACCGTTACAGCAATGGTAAATGAATTACCAAAACATGCTCCATTAGATCCAGAAATTGGTGTTACTGTATAGACTACTGTTTGTACAACATTAGTAAGATTTGTAAGTACTTGTGAAATATTTGCTTGTGGAACCAATTGATTTTGCTGTCCAGTAACATTTGCGTTTGGCGCTACTGTCCAAGTATATCTTGTATTAGGCGGAACAATATTTATAGCCGCTCCTCCATCCTGAGGAACAGTTGTAAATCTAGTTTCACTACAAATGGTCTCTTGCAAATTTGCAATGACTGGAACTGCATTAACAGTAAATGTGAATTGTCGAGCAGCACCCGTACATGTCAACCCTATGTTGGTGTATATAGGCGTAATATTTATTGTAGCAACTTGAGGTAATGTACCGGTATTAATTGTTGTAAATGATGGAATATTTCCAGTTCCTGATGCGCCAAGTCCAATACTTGTATTTGAATTTGTCCAATTATAAATTGTACCCTCAACAAAACCAGTAAAGTTAACTAATGTCGTAGGAGCCCCTGTACAAAGTTCTTGACTCGCTACCACATTTACCGTTGGAATTGGATTAACCGAAATAGTAAATGATGTAGATGCACCGGTACAACCAAGACCCGCATTGGTATAGACCGGTGTTGCAGTAATGGTACTAAAAATTGTTGCGTTAGTGGTATTAGTTGTTACAAATGACGGAATACTATTGGTGCCGGATGCGCCAAGTCCAATAGCAGTATTTGAACTGGTCCAATTATAAACTGTTCCTGCTACGTTACCAGCAAATATTACACCCGTTGTTGTAGATCCATTACAAATTACTTGATTGTTTACGCTGTTTACCGTTGGTATTGGATTGACTGTAACAGTATATGTAATTGGAGCGCCAGCACATGATACGCCACCATTTGTATAAGTTGGGGTAATTGTTATCGTCCCACTTATTGGTGTGTTACCTGTATTTGTGGTTACAAAAGATGGAATATTTCCAGTTCCTGATGCAGCTAGTCCAATAGCCGTATTTGAATTCGTCCAATTGTATACGGTTCCTACAACATTTCCCGTTGGGGTTACAAGTGTTGTGCTTCCGCCTACACAAATTGTTTGATTTGCTACCGCATTCACCGTTGGAATTGGATTTACTGAAATAGTAAATGATGTAGATGCACCCGTACAACCAAGACCCGCATTGGTATAGACCGGTGTTGCAGTAATGGTACTAAAAATAGTTGCGTTGGTGGTATTGGTTGTTACAAATGACGGAATACTATTGGTACCCGATGCGCCAAGACCAATAGCAGTATTTGAACTGATCCAATTATAAACTGTTCCTACAACACTTCCAGCAAATGTTACAACCGTTGTTGTAGATCCGTTACAAATTACTTGATTGTTTACGCTGTTTACCGTTGGTATAGGGTTTACGGTTATAGTAAATGTAATTGGAGCACCAGCACATAATACGCCACCATTTGTATATGTAGGAGTAATTGTTATCGTACTACTTATTGGCGTGTTACCTGTATTTGTGGATACAAAAGATGGAATATTTCCAGTTCCTGATGCACCAAGTCCAATACTTGTATTTGAATTCGTCCAATTGTATACGGTTCCTACAACATTTCCCGTTGGGGTTACAAGTGTTGTGGTTCCGCCTACACAAATTGTTTGATTTGCTACCGCATTTACCGTTGGAATTGGATTTACTGAAATAGTAAATGATGTAGATGCACCCGTACAACCCAGACCCGCATTGGTATAGACCGGTGTTGTAGTAATGGTACTAAAAATAGTTGCGTTGGTGGTATTGGTTGTTACAAATGACGGAATACTATTGGTACCCGATGCGCCAAGTCCAATAGCCGTATTTGAGTTTGTCCAATTATAAACCGTTCCTGCTACACTTCCAGCAAATGTTACACCCGTTGTTGTAGAACCATTACAAATCACTTGATTGTTTACACCATTTACTGTAGGTATTGGGTTTACAGTTATGGTTACAGTAAATGTACTACCAACACAAGCGCCAGCTGCTCCAGAAGTTGGAGTAACTGTATATAAAACATCTTGTGGAGAAAATGCAGAAGTTGTTAATGTTTGACTGATATTATTTTGAGGCGCTGCTTGATTTGAGGCTCCAGTTACAGATGGATTATTGACAACTGTCCAAGTATATGTTGTGTTTAGAGGAACGATGGTAGTTCCATTATGAATAGGAGCAATTGAAAATGATGATCCGCTACAAATTGTTTGAACTGCAGCAGGTATACTTGGTTTTGGATGTACTGTTACTGTTAACAAAAACGGACTACCTACACAATTACCAGCTGTTGGTGTTACTCGATATACAATTACTTGATCAACATTGGTGGTATTAACCAGCGTCTGACTAATATTATTTTGCGGTGCCGTTATATTTGATTGACCTGTAATTAAATTATTATCAGTAAATATGCTATAGGTATATCTAGTTGCCGCAGGAACTATGTTTCCATTCCCATTTGTTGGCGCTGCTACAAAACTTCCGCCGCTACACACTTCTACAATTTGATTGACAATACTTGGTTTAGGATCTACCTGAACTGTTAAAGTAAATGGAGATCCTGCACAACCACCTGCAACTCCACTTAAAGGAGCAATAGTGTATACAATCACTTGCTGTATGTTCGTTGTATTTGTCAGCGTTTGCGATATAGTAGCTTGTCCAATATTTTGCGCTTGTTGTCCAGTTATAGCATTGTTATTCGTAGTAATTGTCCAAGTATAGGTAGAATTAGAAGGCACTACTGCACCAATAATAGAACTTGGTGTTAACACAATTTCTGTTTCGCTACAAATTGTAACTACTTGATTGGGAATTGTTGGCGCTGGATGAACAACAACAGTAACTTTAAATGGAGAACCAGCGCAAGGACCTGTACGCGGAATTACTTCATAAACAATGGTTTGATCAACATTCGAAGTATTTTGAAGTGTCTGAGAAATTACAGGATGCTCATTGGTTTCATTTGCTTGACCAGTAATATTATTATTATTCGTAAAAATAGTCCAACTATATAAACTTCCACCTGGTATAATGTTTCCATTTCCATTTGCTGGAATAACAGAAAACGTAGCACCACTACAAATTTCTGTTTGTTGATCCAACACAAATGGTTTTGGCGCAACACTAATATTTACAAAAAAGTTATTACCTACACATCCACCAGCTGCTCCAGAAGTTGGAAGCACTTGATACGTGATGGCTTGCATTTGATTTGTTGTATTGGTCAATACCTGACTAATGGTATTACTTGATACAGATTGAGCAGACTGGCCTGTCAGATTATTATTATCTGTTAATACAGTCCAAGTATAAGTAGTTCCTGATGGAACAATCGCAGTACCACTATTTATTGGCGCAATAACAAATGCATTACCACTACATATTGTAGCAAATTGCGGTAAAATATTTGGCTTTGGATGCACTGTAATTGTTACAGTAAAGCTTGTTCCCGAGCAAATGCCTGCTCTTGGTGTTACTAAGTAAACAATTGATTGATCTGTATTTGTAAGATTGTTAAGTTGTTGTACAAAAGAATTTTGTGGGGTAAATTGACTTGTTTGACCAACTATATTGTTATTGTTGGTCAAAATTGTCCAAGTGTAATTGGTATTTACTGGAACAATGGTAGTTCCTCCATTTGCTGGCGTTACAGAATAGGTTTCTGCACTACAAATTTCGGCAGTAATATTTGGTATTGCTGGTTTTGGTTGAACGGTTACAGTTGCTATATAATCATACACTTCACATAAATCAAATGGAGCAACTAGTATAGGTGTTACTGTATAGGTTGCAGATTGCGCCGTATTTGTTGGATTTATTAAAGTGCCTGTCACACTATTTTGAAGCGTTCCGGTTGCACCTCCTGTCAATCCACCAGTAACAGTTGGAATCAACCAACTATATTGTGTTCCTCCAGGAACAGACCCCATGGCACTGGCAAAAAATACATCACCGCTACATACAATACTAAATTGATCAACAGGTCTAATTTTTGGATGTACAATCACGCTTACTTCAAAGCTAGCACCAACACAGTTTCCAGCCGTTGGCGTAACAGTATACACAACCGTCTGATCACTCGATGAAATATTTACTAATTGTTGGCTTATATTATTTGCCGGTGTAGGATTATCAGATGCTCCAGTAACACTTGGATTTTGTACTACAGTCCATGTATAAGTTGTACCAGAAGGAACAATTACTGAACCATTATTTATTGGACTATTACTAAAGAAACCCCCACTACAAGTAGTTGCGAATTGATTATTAATAACTGGCGTAGGTTCTACTGTAATTGTTACAACAAATGCCGCTCCTACACAATTCCCAGAAGTTGGCACTACTTCATACTCAATAGTTTGAGCTGTGTTTGTAGCATTTACTAAAGTTTGTGAAATACTATTTTGTGCAGTCGTAACAGCTGACTGACCGGTTAATGCATTATTATTCGTTTTTATTGTCCAGGTATAAGTCGTACCTACAGGAACAATAGTACTACCAGCATTTACAGGTGTTACGTTAAAAGTGCCACCACTACAAACTGCATCTGTTAAAGCTGGAATTACAGGGGTAGGCGCTACAGTTACGGTTGTTGTAAATGGCAGTCCAACACATGCCCCAGCAGCACCTGAAACAGGCGTTACTGTATACACAATTGTTTGATCAATATTAGTTGTGTTGTGTAATGTTTGACTAATATTATTTTGCAAAATAGATATTGCAGACTGTCCCGTTAAATTGCTGTTATCATTTAAAATAGTCCAAGTGTATTTAGTAGATGTTGGTATAATATCACTTCCACCACTAGGTGAAACTACAAATGCATAATCGCTACAAACAGTAGTTACTTTATTTGCAATTTTTGGAATTGGATGTACAGTTGCTAATAAAACAAATGAAGATCCTACACACGATCCTGCTGTTGGCGTTACGGTATAAGTAATTGTTTGAACTGAACTTGTAGCATTAATTAAATGTTGACTAATTGATGATTGTGCAACATTTTGAGCAGATTGTCCTGTAAGTGAATTGTTATCTGTTAAAATAGTCCAAGTGTACTCGGTGTTAGCAGGTACAATATTAGTACCATTGGCAGGTGTAACTTGTAGTAAATCATCACTACAAATTGTGGCTGCTATATTAGTAATAATTGGTTTTGGAGCAACAACCACCGAAACTGTAAAATTATTACCTGCGCATCCATTTGCTAATGGTGTTACTGTATAGATAACGGTTTCAGGCGCATTGGTTAAATTAGTTAGTGTTTGAGAAATATTATTCTGGTCAATTAACTGATTAGCTTGTCCTGAAACATTGCTATTTGCCGCCACAGACCATGTATAGGTTGTTCCTACAGGAACAATAGTAGTTCCGCTTGTTCCAGCAGGCGTTATTGTAAATGCAGTTCCGCTACAAATAGTAGTGAGCTGATTTGGAATCACAGGAATTGGATTAACTGTAACTGTTACCGTAAATGTTGCGCCAACACAATTTCCTGCTGCGCCAGAAGTAGGCGTTACAGTATAAACAATTGTTTGTGCAGCATTCGTAGTATTTACGAGCGTTTGTGCAAAATTAGACTGTGCTGTAGAAGCGTCGGTTTGACCAGTAATATTATTATTATCTGTAGCAATTGTCCACGTATACGTGGTATTTGCAGGTACAACATCCGTTGCATTTACAGGATTGATTGCAACTGAACCACCGCTACAAATGGTAGCTGTTTTATTTGCAATTGTAGGTTTTGGATTAACTGTAACTTCAACATTGAATGTAGATCCTGCACAATTTCCAGTTAATACGCCAATTGGTTTTACAACATAAGTTACTTTTACAGGCGCATTGGTTGTATTTACTAGCGTTTGGCTGATAGAAGATTGAGGTGTTGTTTGTTCACTCATGCCAGTAATACTTGTATTAGTTACTGGTAATGCTGCATACAATTCAGTCTCATCCTGTTGCCAAGCATTTTGAGATGGACGCTTCCAATACATTTTTAATGCTTCCCCACCCCATGTTTCTTGATGTCTTACTTGTATGGCATACGACTGGCCAGCTTGCATTGAAATGGTACCAGTATGTGTACCAACAGGATCTGCAGCATGTCCACCATAATGCGCAACCACTGCATTTCCATCAATTAAAACATCCACTGCATCATCTCCTTCGACACTAAACGTATAGGTGCCTGTCTCCGAAGGAATAAAATAACCTGTTAATCGATAGGCAAAGAAATCACTTAAGTTTGTTCCTATTAAACTATTTAATTCAGTAGCAATATTCCAATTTAATAAATTAATTCCTGATGGATCTATAGACTTAATGCCAGTTGCCGAAGGTGACCCAGTAAAGAATCCGTCAAGCCCCGCCTTATTATTTG
The DNA here is from genome assembly GCA_947459295.1 of Chitinophagaceae bacterium. Classification (GTDB taxonomy): domain Bacteria; phylum Bacteroidota; class Bacteroidia; order Chitinophagales; family Chitinophagaceae; genus Sediminibacterium. The sequence continues at coordinate 5,566 of CANHCY010000011.1, read as the reverse complement.
GGGGAGAAACAAATAGATTAGTATAAGCTTGGTAGTTTAAAAATCCACGAAGATCATTACGCCAAGTATATTTAGTGCCAGATGGAATTAAAGTATTTGGTGGATCATTGGTTGGTGAAATAGTAAACGATTCTCCACTACAAATAGTTGCAGATTGATCAGGCACAATTGGTTTAGGATTAACAGTAAGGGTTAATTTAAATGCCGCACCGGTACAAGTAGCAAATTTTGGCGTAAGGGTATACTCAATATTTTTTGCAACGTTTGTTGTATTAATTAGTGTTTGCGTGAAATTCACTTGACTTGTAGATGCTGCAGTCTGGCCTGTAATGTCTGTATTATCAGAAGATATAGACCAAGTATACGTTGTACCAACAGGAACAATATCCGCATTATTGGTTGAGGCAAACGTGTAATTATTACTACTACATATAGTTGCCGTTGCATCTGCGATTATTGGTGATGGATTAACCGTTGCATTCAATAAAAAAGGAGCTACCGTACAATTTCCAGTAACAGACGAAACCGGCGTTACTACATACTTAACGGTGATAGGCGCATTTGTACTATTGGTGAGTGTTTGACTAATGCTATTTTGAGGACTACTAGGAATTGTAATGCCAGAAATTCCTGTATATGCAGAAGGTATTTCTGCATAGAGTTCTTCCATATCTTGCTGCCAAGTATTTTGAGATGGGCGTTTCCAATAAAATTGGAATGCACCATTTGTTCCACAACATGTTGATCCTTGAAACTGAAGTAATTGAATAGGATAATATTGTCCAGCAGTTAAACTTACTGTGCCAGTATTAGTTCCAAGGGCATCTGTATTATTCATCATAAAGCCATACTTAGAAGCAATCACATTACCATTCAATCTAAAATCGTGTGCAGCGCTTCCTTCAAAACTAAATGTATAAGTTCCTGTTTCTTTTGCCTTGAAAAAACCGGTATACTTTTTGGTTATGTATTCTCCAAAATTTGTTCCAGCTACTGTATTAAATTGGCCAGTATTTGAATAAGAAAGTAAATTAGGTATAGTATTCCCTAAATACTTTGTAGCTGTATAAGAAGCTGTTCCTCCCGCAGAATTAGCTAGTTCTGTTGCATTATTAAGCCAAGGAGAAAAAATGTTTGTATATACAGAAATATTTAAGTACCCTACTAAACTTGTTTGCCAAGTATAAGTTGTTCCATCTGGTAATAAAGTAGTTGGCGGAGAATTAGAAGGTGTTACGTTAAATGATCCTCCACTACAAATATTTACATTTTCATCAGGAATCGACAAACGTGGCGTAACGGTAACCGTAATATCAAATGGTGTGCCTGAACAATTGCCATTTTGTGGAGTTACGGTGTACACAATATCTTTGGACGCATTGGTTGTGCCTGTTAGTGTTTGTGTGAATGCATTAACTGGCGTTGTATTTGCAGTTTGTCCTGTGATATCTGCATTGTCTGTTTTAATAACCCAGGTATACATTGTAGATGCTGGCACAATAGTTTGACCACTATTCACTGGCTGAACTGTTGCTGTTGTTCCACTACAAATAGAAATTGTTTGATTTCCAATAACCGGTTTTGGTACCACTGTTATAACTACACTAAATGGATTTGCTGTACATGCACTTGATACGCTCAGTACAGGTGTTACAGAATACGTTGCTGATTGGGTGGTATTTGAAACAGTAGAAAGCGTACCTGAAATCGTATTCTGAGTTGTTCCAGACAATCCGCCTGTTAAGCCGCCCGTTACAGTTGGTGTATTCCAAGAGTATGTTGTTCCTGAAATAGCACCTGATGGAGCAATTGAAAAACTTTCGCCAGTACACACCGTTTGTGCAATATTTGAAATAATAGTTTTGTTATTTACAGAAACCTTTAGTTTAAATGGAGTACCTGCACAACTTCCAGATGTTGGCGTTACTTGGTATACAATATCTTGATTGGATGATACCGCACTAGTCAGGGTTTGTGAAATTGAAGTTTGAGCAGATGCTGAAGCTGTTTGGCCAGTTAGATTCACATTATTGGTAAATATGGTCCAGGTATAGGTAGTATTTGAAGGAACAATGGTAGATCCACTATTTGCCGCTGCAAAAGAAAAAGTACTTCCTGTACATGTTGTTACTGTTTGATCTGGTATTGCAGGCTTTGGATTTACGGTAATTGAAAAAGTTTGTGAAGGGCCTGAACATGTTGTTCCTGCATTCTGATACATTGGAGTAACAGTAATGGTAGCAGTGATAGGTGTGTTTGTAGTATTTGTTGTTACAAATGATGGGATATCTCCATTGCCACTTGCACCAAGACCTATTGCAGTATTATTATTGGTCCAACTATAGGTTGTTCCAGATACCAATGAGCCTCCTAATGTAACCGTTGAAGTACCAGCTCCTACACATATTGTTTGATTGGTTGGCTTTGTAACATTAGGGATTGGATTTACAGTAATGGTAAATGTTTCAGATGCACCAGAACATGTTAAACTTGCATTTAAATATCTTGGGGTTACTGTTACAGTTGAAGTAATTGGAGCGTTTGTAGTATTTGTAGCAATAAATGATCCGATATTTCCAGTACCTGAACCAGCTAATCCAATTGCTGTATTATTATTACTCCAATCGTATGTAGTTCCGGATACCGCAGAACCAGATAGTATAATTGTAGTTGAAGAACTTCCTCTACACAATGTAATATTAGCTGGGTCTGTTACAGTTGGTGTAGGATTTACTGTAATCGTAAATGTACGCGATGTTCCAGAACAACTTTGTCCTCCATTTGAATAAATAGGCGTAACAGTTATGGTTGCAACAATGGGTGCATTGGTTGAATTTGTTGCTGTGAATGACGAAATATTTCCGCTACCATTTGCAACCAAGCCTATCGCTGTATTATTGTTTGTCCAAAAATAAGTTGTTCCTGCTACTGTACCAGAAAAAGAGACTGCAGTACTTGTAGCAGCATTACATAATACTTGATTAGAAATTGAATTTACAGTTGGCGTTGGATTAATGGTTGCAACTACTGTAAATGTTGAACCTGTACAAGAACCAATAGAAGGTGTAACCGTATAAGTTGCCGTTTGTGTAGTAGTCGTTGAATTTGTCAATGTTCCAAATACAGAAGATTGCGCAGTTCCTCCCGCACCGCCTGTCATTAAACCTGTAACAGTTGGTGTAAGCCAGGTATAGGTTGTACTTGCTGGAACAACATCAGATCCATTAACAGGTATTACACTAAATGCAGCGCCACTACATGCAACCACTGTTTTATTTGCAACAACAGGTCTAGGATTTAAAGTAACTACAACTGTAAATGTAGGCCCTACACAAGATCCGCTTGTTGGTGTTACGGTATATGTAGCAGTTTGCTGTGTATTGGTTGGATTAGTGAGTGTTCCACTTATACTTGATTGAGCTGATGCGCCAGCACCACCGGTTAAACTACCTGTTACTACTGGTGCACTCCACGAATAGGTTGTTCCGCTTGGTACAATATCTGTTCCGCTAATTGGCGTAACTGTAAAACTTGCGCCACTACATGTAGTTGCTGTTTTATTTGCTATTCGAGGCTTAGGACTTACTGTTACGGTTACTGTAAAACTTGTTCCAACACAATTACCTGCTGCTCCACTTGTTGGCGTTACAGTATACGTAATTGTTTGAGTAGTGTTGGTTGCATTTGTTAATGTTTGACCAATACTTGATTGAGCAGTAGACTGTGCAGATTGTCCTGTAATATTAGTATTTGTAGAAATTGTCCAGGTGTATGTTGTACTTGCTGGAACTATCTCACTGCCGCTATTACTTGGCGTTATCGTAAATGCGTCACCACTACAAATAGTTGCTGTTTTATTAGCGATTGCAGGTTTTGGATTGATGGTTGCAACCACTGTAAATGTTGGTCCATTACATAATCCACTTGTTGGCGTTACTGTATACGTTGCCGTTTGTGGAGTGTTTGTTGGATTGGTAAGTGTGCCACTTATACTTGATTGACCTGTTGCTGTTGCACCACCCGTTAATCCACCCGTTACTACTGGCAGTGATGACCACGCATACGTCGTACCCGTTGGTACAATATCTGTTCCATTACTTGGTGTTACAGTAAATGCAGTTCCGCTACAGGTAGTTGCAGTTGTATTTGCAATAGTTGCCCTAGGGCTCACTGTTACTGTTACGGTAAAAGTTGATCCCACACAATTACCAGATACCCCACTTGTTGGTGTAACTGTGTATACAACGGTTTGTGCAGTATTGGTTAAGTTGGTTAAGGTTTGGCCAATCGTACTCACGCCAATTGTTTGATCTGCATCCCCGGTTACATTTGTATTATCTACCACTGTCCAAGTATAGGTAGTAGATGCTGGAATAATATTTGCTGTTGGACTATTTGTAGGCGCAATATTAAAAGCAGTTCCGCTACATATCGTAGCTGTTCTATTTGTAACAATAGGTCTTGGATTTACAGTAACAGAAACTGTGAAAGTTGATCCAGCGCATGTACCTGCATCACCACTTCTTGGTGTTACAGTGTACACAACTGTTTGAGGCGTATTTGTTAAATTAGTTAATGCTTGACTAATACTTGATTGACCAACAATTTGAGCAGATTCACCAGTTACACTTACATTATCTACAACTGTCCACGTATACGTTGTTCCAGTTGGTATAATTGATGTTGGTGCATTATTTGTTGGTGCTGTTGTAAATGTTTCACCACTACATATTGTTGCCGTTTGGTTTGGTACTACAGGTCGTGGATTAATTGTAGCTACTACAGTAAACGTTGGCCCGGTGCAACTACCGCTTGTTGGCGTTACTGTATACGTCGCCGTTTGTGCCGTGTTGGTTGGATTCGTAAGTGTACCAGCGATGCTCGATTGTCCAGTGGCTAATGCACCTCCTGTTAAACCACCTGTTACTACTGGTGCACTCCACGCATAAGTCGTACCCGATGGTACAATATCTCCACCTACATTACTCGGTGTTACTGTAAAACCAGTGCCACTACAAGTACTCGCTGTTTTATTTGCAATAGTTGCCCTTGGACTTACCGTTACTGTTACTGTAAAATTAGTTCCTACACAACTACCGGCTGCTCCGCTCGTTGGTGTAACAGTATAAGTAACTGTTTGTGCAGTGTTTGTTAAGTTAGTGAGTGTTTGACTAATATTTGATTGACCTACCCCTTGATCAGCTTGTCCTGTAACATTTGTATTGGTTGCTACTGTCCATGTGTAGGTAGTTCCTGTTGGTATAATTGTGGTAGGTGCATTATTTGTTGGCGACGTCGTAAATGTTCCACCACTACATATCGTTGCCGTTTGATTAGGCACTACAGGTCGTGGATTGATGGTAGCTACTACTGTAAATGTAGGGCCGGTGCAACTACCACTTGTTGGCGTTACTGTATACGTTGCTGTTTGTGGTATGTTGGTTGGATTGGTAAGTGTACCATTAATCGTTGACTGTCCTGTTGCAGTTGCGCCACCTGTTAATCCACCCGTTACTACAGGTAATACGCTCCATGCATACGTTGTGCCAGATGGAACAATATCTCC